>JAKEEN010000182.1 GCA_022616575.1 Flammeovirgaceae bacterium | reverse complement strand
GGGGCGATGTTCACTCTATTACTATAGGAAACAATACAAACATTCAGGATGGTGCCATTATTCATTGCACTTACCAGCGGGCTAAAGTAGTGATCGGAAGTAATGTGTCGATTGCCCATAATGCGATTGTGCATGGGTGCACCGTAGAGGATGATGTTTTAATAGGAATGGCCGCAGTGATTATGGATGATGCCGTGATTGGACGCGGATCGGTGATTGCCGCTGGAGCTATCGTATTACCAGGAACCATCGTTGAACCGGGAAGTATTTACGCAGGCATTCCGGCAAAACGGGTCAAAGATGTAGGTGAAGAAATGAAAGCCGTGATTGCCCGCACAGCGCACAACTACCCGATGTATGCGGAGTGGTTTAAATGATTTCAGATTTCAGGTTTCAGATTAATTTCGAAACCTGAAACTTGAAATTGATTAATCACGCGTTGGCGTAGGCATCACTATCTGGCTCAGGAACCCATTTTCCCCCACTGATTGTACGGCAAAGAAGTAGTTGTCTTTTGAATAAGGCAAAGAAGCCTTTGGTTCACTTACAAAAATTCTTTTCTCCCAAAACGGCTGAATGGTTTCGCGTAGCAATACATAATATCCCTTCGGTTTTGGTCCTGAAGCGGGCTCTTTCCAGCTGATGTGGGTGATGTTATCGAGGTTTACTTTCATCTTCACTTCCATGGGCATGGCGGGTGCCCAGGCAATGGAGGATAATCCGATCAGGTTCATTCTGGCTACTTGTGCCGCATATCCATAGTTAACAAACTCAGGCAAATCACCATACTTAATTCCATTTTCAGTTCTCACATTTTGATGTTGCTGCGTATAATTTTCATGGAACTCACAAAAACGAACTGCTGTAAAACCAAGTTGATTGAATGGCGTGTGGTCGCCTCCGCGCAGGAAGCGATCCGGCCTGGCACTTAGGGTGGCAAAGAAGTCTTCGAAGTAAGGTTCTGAAACTTCCTTGATATATCGTGCTAATTGTCTCGAAGGACTATCATTCTCTGCTCGCATTGTTTTTCTTGCAGAACTCTGTTCATCGGTTTCCAACGAAGGAATCATTTCACTGAAGATTCGAACTGTCCTGTCTTCTTTGCTTCCTGTTTCACTGGCTTTGGTGTTTCCGACTATGTCATTGTTAAACATGGCAACAAGATTCACATTTTGCTCTTTGAGTTTGCCAGCCATATGTCTGGCACCCAACAAACCTTGTTCCTCACCTTGAACGGCCATGAAAATAATAGTGCATGGAAACTTGCGCTTCGACATAACGCGTGCAAGCTCAAGAACTACAGCAACACCAGAGGCATCGTCATTAGCCCCGGGAGCCGCGCCTACACTATCCATCGCATCACTGTTTCTTGAGTCCAAATGGCCGCTTACCAAGAGTACCCGGTTATCGTTAGGGTCGGTTCCCGGGAGTGTTGCTAAAACATTTTTCATTGTAACCACGCGGTTGACCCTTGGATTACGCGGGTTGGGTTTTACTTCGAACGGATCGAGAACAACCTTCATATTCGCTTTATTGTCGCGTGCAAATTGTTTGAATTTACCGGCTACCCAGCGTCTGGCCGCGCCAATCCCGCGCGTTTGGCTCAGCGTATCGCTCAGTGAATGACGCGTTTCAAAACCGGCCATTGCAGCAATGTATTTTTTGATACTATCGGCAGATACTTCTTTGGTCATCTTGCGAACTTCTGAATCTATCTGGTTACCCCGTTGTGCCGAGACAATAAAAGGGATTAATGTGAGAAGTAGGAGTAGGTTTTTCATTGATAAATACGGTCTATTAATCATTGAATTTTCAAACTTTTATCCTTAATTTCCAAAACCAACTTTTTTAGCGGAAGATTATGCCTGCCAAATTGAATAAAGGATTTGATCCGGCTACTATCCTGGAATATAAAAACAGGTTGAAAACTGTTGGCAGGAATTTTCTATTCGATGATGACGATGAGCAGACCGATGAATATGTTCATTTCTATTTTATTGGAAAATACGAAGGAAAAGAGGTGATTTATGATGCTGTGATGTACACGCTGCGTCTTCAGCATGAAAGCGAATTGTTTGAGATTGCAGAACACCGAGCTGCACAACATTTCCCTCAGTACAAGAAAATCACCTACGAAGAAGACGACAATGGAAACCTTGAAGCACTAAATAACGAGGAGGAAGAAATTGGCCTGTTTATAGCTGAAGTTATTATGGAATTGGAAGAGGAGGGTCATATTAAAGTTAGTGAACATGTTGACTACGACCTGCATGCCGACTTTGGTATAGGCCTCGATGTTGGTTTACATATTGAATCAGTTACTCCGAAGGATATAGAAAAGTTTGTCAAGGATTTTAATGATGACAAGCTAAAGTTAGATACTACCCTCTATTCATTCCAGACTCAGGACGAGCAGGCATCGAGCTGACTTTTAATTCTTCAAATCATCCTTATATTTGCCCCGCAAAAATTTACTACAGATGAAGAATTTATCATTGATTTTGAATGGAATCCTGCTGGTGGCAGTAGGTGTTTTATTTTATTTACACTTTTCAGGAAATGATGCCGATGCATCAACTCCCGGCTCAAACAGTCTGCCTTCTGATATTAAAGTGGCTTACGTAAATGCCGATTCGCTGGTGAAGCACTATGAATATGTAAAAGATAATCGCGTTACCCTGGAAGCTAAGGGAAAGAAACTTGAGCAGGACTATAGAAACCGTGCTCAGGGACTTCAAAACGAGATTAGTAACTATCAACGCAATGTTTCCAATCTCACGATCGGGCAAGCAAGGGCTGTTGAAGAAGACCTCGCTAAGAAACAGCAGAACCTTCAGTTATATGAGCAAAGCCTGACTCAGGAATTGATGAATGATGAGGGTAAAATGAAAGAAGAGCTTTATAATAGAGTGACATCGTATTTGAAAAAGTATGGGGAAGAGAAAGGCTTGCATGCTGTTTTGAAACTTGATCCGTCAAGCGATTTACTGTACGGTAACAGTGTTCTTGATATTACCACCGATGTGCTGGCAGGTCTTAACGAAGCCTATAAGACTGAGAAGAATGCACCGGCCCAGGCTGATTCAACAGCTGTCAAAAAATAAAAATACCGAAAAGTAGGTAGTTCGATTTCTTAACCCTGACGCGCATCGTCAGGGTTTATTTTTTTACCTTTGGCTACCCATGGCCCAATTCAATCTCTTTTCCAAGAACCGAACCTTGGAGCAGAAGCAAGTAGCTTTTATGCTCGCCACCGGTTTTTTCCTGGGTGTTTTTGTGGCCACCTATCAGATTACAGCTGAGTCCCTTTTCATTAATAAGCTTTCCGATCAACTTTCGAAAGCAATACTTGTAGCCGGCATTTTGGGTATTGGCGCTACCTTTATATTTTCTTTTTTCCAGAATTACATTCGCTTTGCCGTTCTTACGCAGACGAGCATAGGTATTATTTTTTCGATCATAGTTACCTTCTACTCGCTTCTTCATTTTGGAGATCCAGCTTTACATGATCAGGTGCTGTTCTTACAGTTCTGTATGATCGGCCCTGCATCTGCCATTTTGCTTTTGAGTTATTGGGGTACCTTCGGGCGCTTGTTCAATTTCAAGCAATCAAAAAGCATAATCGGTTGGATTGATACGGGGCAGTTGGTGGCAGCCATTATTGCTTCGTTCCTGATTCCGGCAACTTCATTTTTACTACCCGAAACTACTGACTACCTGGTTGTGAGCTGTGGAAGTTTGCTTATGGTGGGTGTACTTCAGTTTGTAATCAGCCGTACATTTGTATTAGCGAAGAATGATCCAAAGGAAATTGATAAAGAAGTGAGAAAGGAAACTTCCTTGCTCAATATCCTTTCCAACCGATATATCCTGCTTTTATCATTATTCCTGCTGGTGTCTATGGTTACCCTTATGTTT
>JAKEEN010000181.1 GCA_022616575.1 Flammeovirgaceae bacterium | reverse complement strand
GTAGCAGGCAAAGAGAAAGTTATTTTTAGAAATACGTCTGCGGAGTATCCGTAGCAACTCCGGTATCGTAAACCCTGAGTATGTCAGGGTAAACCCTGAGCCTACAGGTTATCGACTGAGATGATGTGGTTTTTGATGGCGTACTTCACCAGTTCGGCTGTATTCCTTAAACCAAGCTTTTCAAGGATATTGGTCTTATGGGTTTCCACCGTTTTCACGCTGATAAACAGTGTTTCGGCAACTTCTTTATTGGTCTTTCCTTCCGCCACCAGGCCCAGAATTTCAAACTCACGTTTGGTGAGTTCGTTGGGCATTTTTTTTACCGGACTTTTCAGCTTCTCATGTGTATAAAAATCTTCAAACACCAGTTTCATAATGGCATCATTAAAAAAACGACCTCCACCATGCACCGTGCGAATAGCCGTCAGGAGTGTCTCCCGATCTACATCTTTGGGCAAGTAGCCGTCAACACCTGATTTTATTCCGGCAGAAACATATTCTTTGCTGATTTCGCTTGTAACAATAACAACTTTAATAGTCGGTTCATTTTCCTTAATCCATCGTGTCGCTTCAATGCCTGTCATGCCGCCCATTAAAATATCCATTAAAATAACATCGGGTCTGTTTTGCCTGGTTTCATTGATTGCCTCCTCACCGGAGGAAATGGATCCGATCACCTCAATATCCCCGGTATTATGAAGCATGGAGGCAATGCCATCCCGTATTAACTTATGATCGTCAACCAGCAGAACTTTTACTTTATCTCCCTTCATAGTTGCTGATAAGGTATCGTAACAGAGAACGTTGTGCCTTTGTTTAATTCGCTTCTTACTTCAATGGTTCCTTTCAGAAGTTCAACCGCTTTCTTTACAATAGACAAGCCAAGGCCAGTACCCTGAATTTTGTCTGCATATTTGCCACGCACAAAGGGTTCGAAGATTTTATCCAGCTCATCTTCCGGAACACCGATGCCAGTATCGTGAATTGTGAAAATCAAATACCGGTCAGCTGCCTGCACACTAAAATCAACATGCTCCTGGTCAGGCGAATACTTGATGGCATTCGAAAGCAGGTTGGTAAGGATATTCCTCAGCAGTTTTTCATCCATTTCAATTTTTGAAGGCAGTTGGGAAAACACAGTTTGTATGATGTGCGAGTTTTTGGTGTTATGCCCGACTTCTTCTACTAATTTTTCAAGGAATTCACTAAGCACCAGTTCTGTTAAATGCAATTGAATTTTATTGGCCTCTGCTTTTCCGTAGGTAAGCACATCATCTAAGAGGTGCGTCATGTGTTTAATATGCTTTTCAATACTTTCGAGTTTTACACGGATTTCATCACCCTTTAACCGAAAGTTGTTGTTTTTAATAAACGTTGCCGTGTGTTGTATAGATGACAAGGGCGATCGAAACTCATGAGATGCCACGGATACAAAACGGCTCTTCATCTCTACTACTTCTTTTTCTTTCTTCAATGCCTGCTGAAGGGCGCGGGTGCGTTCTTCAACCTGTTGCTCCAATGACTTTCTATATTCAGTAAGTTCAGTTACATCCTGGCCCACCAGGCTAACGCCAACCACTGCACCGGATGCCGAAGTGCGCGGGGTGCTGCTTAATAAAAGAGTGAGCGCACGGTCTCGCTTGGTACGGATGGTGAGTTCATAATTTTCTACCGGGTTGCCTGCCAGGACCATCTCCATCATTTTATGAAACTCACCGGCCCTTCTTTCATCCATGAGTGTATTGACAAATTTTTTCGCATAGACTTCATTCTTCTCAAACCCGGTAATTTTTATACAATGTCCGTTCCAGTCGGTTATATAGCCGCGGGTATCAAGGCCCATGATAACAGCGTTCGCTTTTTCAATCAATTGGTTGATGTTATTTGCCTGGGTAACTAATTTTTTTTCGAATGCCTTTTGCGGTGTAATATCGCGGGCCAGCAGGTGAATGTGGCTTACTTCACTCTCGTCATTGGAAACGGGTATATAGTGAAATTCCAGGTAGATGGGCGTGCCTTCATTGGTTAAATACTCTGCAAATTTTCTGGCAGACTTTCCTGTAGTACGAACTTCTTTTATCAAATCGCTTACTACTTTGCTCCGGTCAGGGCTTATCACCTGGGCGAGATTTTTGTTTATTCCGATAGGTACTTTCACAAGCACCTTGTTAATATCTTCGGCCACTTGATTATACAGCAGTATCTTGCCGTAGGGGTCCATAATGATGAGCGCGTCATCAATGTTGTTTAATATAGAATTAAGAATATCCATTTGCTTTCATCAGTTCATTGGGAATAGTAAATGTTACGGTGGTCTGTTCCCCTACGGCAGAAGTGATTGCAATAGAGCCTCTTAATTTTTCGATCACTTCTTTTACGATGTAAAGACCCAGGCCTGCCCCTTCGCTATGTTCGGTAGCCCGATAAAACATATTGCAAACATTGGGCAGGTACGCCTCATTGATGCCGATGCCATTGTCCTGAATTTCAACAATTGCCTGTGCGGGTGTAATGGTAGCAGAAATACGGATATATGGGTTGGGCTTGAACTCATCGCGGTATTTAATTGAATTCGAGATCAGGTTAATAAAAATGGTCATTAACCGGTGCGTGTCAGAATAAAATCCCGTGTGCCCCTGAACATTAATTTCCTTGTGAATGCTTTCAAACCCGGATAAATATTTTACATGGTCAAAAGCCCTGGTAATTAAAGCGTGAAGGTCAATTTCGCTAATCAGTAATTCATTTCGTGCGTTCTGCGAGTAATCCAGAATTTCTTTGAGCGTATCATCGAGCTTATGAACACTTTTCTCTATTAGCCCCAGGTAATTTTTGATGGTGGAAGGATCCTGCTCTCTTTCAAGCCTGGCGACATTTACCAGTCCCATAACTGAAGACAAAGGTGATCTCAGGTTATGTGATATGCTGTACACAAAGGCATCCAGTTCTTTATTAATTTTAACCAACTCCTGATTTTGCTTCAACAAAAGTTCTTCCTGTTGCTGGCGGCTGACCTCATATTTTTTTTGTTGCAATGCATTGCGGATGGAGGCAGGCAGGCGCGACAGGTTTGATTTAAGAACATAATCATCTGCTCCCAGCTTCAAACAGCTAACAGCAAACTCTTCAGACACAGCACCTGTTACCAGGATGAAAGGGACAGCCAATCTTCTTGCCTGACAAATTTTAAGCGCCTCCAATGAATTGAACTGAGGCAGGGAATGATCGGATAAAATTATATCCGGATTATACTGATCAATGGCCTGAACAAAATCAGCCTCCGTTTCTACACGTTTTCGCGTAAACACTAACTTCTCCTTTCTAAGCGCCCGATCAATCAGTCCGGCATCATCTTCCTGGTCTTCTACCATCAATATTTTTAATTCTCCATCGAACATAAGTTTTCCCGGTTTTTAACGAGGCGGTTAATTCAATACCAGCCAGAATAACCCCACCTGAGTTACCGCTTTTACGAATTGGTCAAAGTCAACAGGCTTTACGATATATGCATTCACACCCAGCTTATACGACTCAACAATATCACTCTCTTGCTTTGACGAGGTGAGTACAACAATCGGTATAATCCGTTTCACAGGATCGGACTTTATCCTTTTCAGTACTTCAATTCCATCTACTTTTGGCATCTTGATATCTAACAGAATAAGCCGGGGTGAATTATTTTGTTCATTAAACAGAAAGTCAAGCGCTTCCTGCCCGTCTTCTACGTGAAGCAGGTGATTGGCCAGATTATTGATCCCAGCTTCATTAACAATCACCAGGGCATCGGGTAATGATTCGAGCAGGCTTCTGAATTTAGCTTCGGTCTTTCTGCGTACCCCTATATCTTCTTTCAACTGCTGGTTTATCTCATTGATTTCCCTGGCGTGCCGAATGATTTTGAGTTCCTTTTCAGCTATAAATTCCCGCAAATTCACGGTATCTAGTTGGTGTACTTGTTGTCCTTCCTTCGTTAGCAGAAATTCTGTTACATCTTCTACACAATGTATAATGTGTAAAACCCTTTTTTTTGTGGCATCGAGTACGGGTAGATTCCTGGGGCTCCAATAACGTTCCTCAAAACTGCCATCACGTTTTCGGATATCGTATTTCTGAACAGCCATGGTATGGGCTTCTGCATTTCGCAGCACATGATTTAATGAAGCACGCAAGTTCGTCTCTCCGGTAGCCGATGCGTCTTCAGGATTATCCGGAAATACGTCAAAAATTCCGCTGCCCACTATGTTGCTGCGTTGGGTCATGGTTGCATCCAGGTATGCATCGCTAACTGCCTCAATGGTGAGATCGGGGGAAAGAATCAGGTACAGTCCCGGCAGGGATTCGAACACGCTACGAAAATCAAAAGGAGCAGAACCTTGCATTATGAATTTTTAATCAATGGGTTATCTATGATAACTCTACAGTCTGAGAATTCAGGGTTGGGCATGGGAGTAACTCCCATGCTAAATAAATTTAGAACCGGTAGGAATATTTAGGCTACTGCAAAGGCGAAATAACCGCGCTGCAAGGCAAATCGCAGCAAGCCCACGTTACTTCGTACCTCTGCTTTCTCCAGGATGTTAGACCGGTGATTAAAAAAGGTCTTCTCACTAATCTGGAGCCGTTCGCTGATCTCTCCGGGCGTGTACTCCTGGCAAATGAGCAGCAGGATTTCAAGTTCACGAGTTGTTAATCTTACGTAATGGTTTTCCTCAACCTGTGCGGATATTTTTTTTAATGCTCTTTCCACGATTTCATTTCTATAAAAATCACGATCAATTATTGAATACAAGGCAAGCTCAACCTCTGAAGGTTCGGCAGCTTTACTTAAAAAACCATGAATACCGATGTCCATTAACTTGTGTATAAACACTTCTTCGGTATGCATGGTAAGAATGAGAATTTTAACTTCCGGATAATGCTGGGCTATATATTTAGCCGCATCCACGCCACCCATTACCGGCATCTCAACATCCATGATGACCGCATCGGGCTCACTTTTTTCGATCTGGGCAATTAATTCTTTGCCGTTGGAGGCATCCCGAATCTCGCTTACCCGGTCAAAAGTGCTCAATAGGCGGATCATTCCCTTTCGTACCACCGTATGGTCATCCGCTAAATAGATTTTTAATTTATTCCTTATCATGATGTAAAGGTATTTGGAGTACTATTTCTGTGCCTGAACATATAGGAGGATTTCCTATATGAATTTTAGCCTGGAGCTGCCGGGCGCGCTGTTCTACATTCCAGAGACCTACACCGTTACGCCCTGCATCCGGTTTAAAGCCCACCCCATTGTCATTCAGCTTCACTTCCAGGTTGCCCGATTGCCAGGAAAGGGAAACATGTAATAAATTGGCCTGAGAATGTTTGAGGGAATTGCTTACCAATTCCTGTACGATCCTGAAAACCTGTAAGGCGCGATCATCATTCCAATGCTCAGCGCCTTCTTCATTGAAAACAATTTTTATTCCTTTACCATCAAATTGGTTGCAAAGTTTCCGTACGGACTCGGATAACCCTGCATAAAGAAATGCATCAGGGGTCAGGTCCCAGGCAATTCTCCGTACTGTATTGATACTCTCATCTAAAATATAATTCAATTCGGTGTACGAGTCTAAGGCACTGTTCTTTAGTTCGATAGAGCGCTGTAGAAAGGAGGCATTGACCTTGGCGCCCCACAGCAGGGAGCCGAGAGAGTCATGTAAATCGGCCCCAATGCGTTTGCGTTCCTGCTCCTGACTTTCTAATTGCATCTGAATCATCTGACTTTGATATTCTAATTCACGTTCGGCCTGTTTTTTCTTTTCCTTCAGCATCCGTTTCTGGTAGAGAACAATAAACAAGCTCATGCCTGCTATAAGCAGGAGCATGCCGATGGTGCCTAATACAATAACTAATACGATGCTGCTTTGTAATTCTTCCATAAGCCTATTGCCAAAAATCCATTCTTAATGATATTAAGTACATTATGGAGAATCCACATATACTGATGGTTGCCGGGTTGATGTTCAATCAAATAATTATTGAATAAAAAAAGAAATAAGGTGCCGGAAAAGTACACTAAAGTTCCAAATGCTATCCACAGCATTGGTAAATTATAAATTTTCTCAACTACTAAATTACTCATCAAGCGATACAGATAGGCTATAGCCAAAAGAATCAGAAAAATTCCGGTTATATAGGATGTGTAGGTATTGAAGCTATTAGCCGTTTGGATAAACAGATAGTTGAGTAGAGCAAAACATACTAAAATAACAAAGACTGTCTTTAAATATTGTTTTTTAAGATGATGATCAAAAACAAAAAACAGCAATACGAACTGACCAATAACAAAAATGTTTGCGATAGGCCAGGTATTAAATCCATTCAGAATTAGCATTAAAGAAATAACATCAGCCGTAGCTGATGTTATAACAAGCCAACTTATTAATTTAAGGTCGGGTGTTGTTCTCCTGTATTGTACTAATCCTAAAATGATGGGTATAATAGATGAAGATGAAGAAATATGGGCAAATAATATTGTGACATCCATGTGAGCAGGGATTTAACCTGCGACCCTAAATTAAGAACCAGACCCGGAACCTCCACCACTACAATAAGTAGGGCATGGATAAGACATATCGCCAATAATGTTGTCTCCATCCGTTGTTCTTCCGTTTGTACTTGGCAGCAGGTCATTTCCTTTTGCATCCGTTCCCACCAGCATCAGTTGTCTCACGCCATTATCATCAATACCATAATAAAT
>JAKEEN010000180.1 GCA_022616575.1 Flammeovirgaceae bacterium | reverse complement strand
GTATCAGACTGTTCGTAACATTAATAAAGAAGACCGAGTGCGTGATGTATTCTACATTAACAAAATCACGGTTAATTAACGTTGTTCTTTTCGCTTGCCTGGCACACTTTACCCTTGCCCAGGTAGTTCAATCCGATCGTATAGAAATATTGCTCAATAATGATAACCGCTACTTCGAAATAGCACTTGCCGATCAAAAAGGTCTGTATGCGTATCGGCCCAACGGACTATCAAGTTTAGAAATAATTCACCTTGACACGGCTCTTCGCCAGGTTTGGAGTGGATTTTTAGAACATGAAAAAAACTATGAGTTAATCAAAGCGAAAACTTATCAAGGCAATTTATATTTTCTATTACGCAATCTATCGTTGCCTGATTTTTTACTGTTGAAAATAGAGGAGGCTACTGGCAGTTTTATTTCTCACCCTATCCGTAATTATCTACCGTTCATTCCTGGTGAGTTTGAGATTATCGACAAGGGATGTTTGATAGGCGGATACTTCAACAGAGTTCCATTAGTTCTTTATTATGATGTTAAAACCGAAAAGCCAAAAGTGTTACCTGGCTTATTTAATGAAACCGGAGAACTCAATCAAATTAAAGTAAATGATGATAGAACTTTCGATGTTTTAATCCGGTCAAAAAATATTGAAAGACAACAAACCATTTGGATAAAGAGTTATGATGAAGATGGGGACCTGCTTAAAAACCTACCCCTTGAGCCAGAGACTAAAAAAGGCCTTCTCTTTGGAAGATCCATAAAAACAACTAATCATTTGCAAATCATTGCGGGCGTATACGGCCATCAGAATACGGAATACTCAAGGGGAATTTTCATCGCATCACTAAATCAATTTGGCGATCAACAACTTCGATACTATAGTTTTGGCGAGCTTGAAAATTTCTTCAAGTTTATGAAAGCCCGCAGAGAACAAAGAGTAAAAGACCGGATTGAAAGAAGAAAAATTAAGGGAAAGAAACTTCGCTTCAATTACCGGTTCCTTGTCAATGAGTTAATCGAAAGCGGAGAACAATTTATTCTGATGGGCGAAGCATTTTATCCACGGTACGTACAACAGTCCGGCTTGCAGCGAAATTTTTTTTCGCCCTCTGTGGCTGGACCCGGCTACTACCAGATTTTTGATGGCTACCGTTACACCCACGCAGTACTTTTGGGCTTCGATCAATCAGGCCATCTTAATTGGGATAATAGTTTTGAAATCAATGATGTAAAAACTTTCAATCTTGAGCAGTTTGTTAAAATAGGAAGCAAGGGAGACACTCTTTCACTTCTTTACGTGTTTGAAAATGAGATACGTTCCAAGCTCATCAACAAAAATCAGGTAGTTGAGGGCAAAACGCTGAACCCATTAAAAGTAAATACAAGTCTCGATCGGGTAGGCGAAGGCACCACCACGATGAGTAAACTTGACTATTGGTATAGCCCGTACCTGGTTGCGTATGGCACCCAGCTTATTGAGTCAATTGTTCCCGGTTCAGGCGTAACAAAACGAAGAGTCTTCTTCATCAATAAACTCAGGGTGAAATGAGGAATCTTTTTAAAAACCTGTAAGGTTTGTTATCTTTGTGCCCGGCATGCAGAAAAAACTGATTCTCGATTCCCATCTTCTCGAAATCACCATCAGCCGTCTTTGCCAGGAACTCATAGAAAATCACGGAGACTTTGAAGACACTGTGCTGCTTGGCATGCAGCCAAGAGGTATTTATCCCGCAGAGTTAATCCATCTAAAGCTCGAAAAATCTACGAAGAAAAAAATACAACTCGGGTATTTAGACGCCACATTCCATCGCGATGATTTTAGAAGACGCGAGATTGCCAAAGCGAATGAAACACGTGTTCCTTTCTCGCTTGAAAATAAAAAAGTGGTGTTGATTGATGATGTACTCTTTACGGGTAGAACGGTGCGTGCTGCCCTGGATGCCATGATTTCTTTTGGGAGACCCTCAAAAGTTGAGTTGTTGGTGATCATCGACCGCAAATACAACCGCGACTTACCTATTGCGGCTGACTATGTTGGCAAAACAGTCAATACGCTCGCCAGTCAAAAAGTATTAGTGGAATGGGAGCAACAGGGGAAACCAAATAAAATCTGGCTTATCAATAAGGATTAACTATGTCGAGGCTTTCTCAAAAACATTTGCTTGGAATCAAAGACATCACCCGCGAAGACATAGAACTTATTTTTGAAACTGCCGATAACTTCAAAGATGTCATTAACAGGCCCATTAAGAAAGTTCCGTCACTCAGGGATGTAACTATTGCCAATATTTTCTTCGAAAACTCCACCCGTACCCGCCTTTCTTTTGAGCTTGCTGAAAAAAGATTATCAGCCGATGTAGTCAATTTTTCTGCCTCTACCAGTTCTGTCAAAAAAGGGGAAACCCTGCTCGACACCGTCAATAATATTCTCGCTATGAAAGTGGATATGGTGGTGATGCGCCACGCAAGCCCCGGGGCACCACATTTCCTGGCCAATCATATCAGCGCCAACATTGTAAATGCCGGTGACGGTACGCATGAACACCCTACGCAGGGGTTATTAGATACCTACTCCATCCGCGAAAAATTAGGAACCGTATCGGGGAAGAAAGTTGCCATCATTGGTGACATCCTTCACTCACGGGTAGCACTTTCCAATATTTTCGCATTGCAAAAATTAGGGGCCAAAATAATGGTGTGTGGCCCTCCAACACTGCTGCCCAAATTCATTTCAAAACTGGGCGTACAAGTCGAGCTTGATGTACGCAAAGCGTTAGAATGGTGTGATGTGGCCAACGTACTGCGCATACAATTGGAGCGCCAACAGATTAAGTACTTCCCCTCGTTGCGAGAGTATTCTCTTTATTATGGCATCAATAAAAAAATGCTTGACTCACTCAAAAAGGAAATAGTACTCATGCATCCAGGCCCGATCAACCGGGGTGTTGAATTAAGCAGCGATGCAGCCGATTCACAACATTCGGTCATCCCTGACCAAGTCGAAAACGGGGTTGCTGTGCGCATGGCCGTATTGTATTTATTGGCTGAGGTAGCTGCCTGACGGGGTTTAAAAACCTCGCCCTCTTAAAAAAAGTCTTCGTACTTTTACACTCTTTCTTAATCACATTATGATTTATAACAACATTGTTGAAACCATTGGCAATACCCCGATGGTAAGACTTAATAAGCTTTCCAAAGGCATTCAGGGTACTATACTTGCCAAAGTTGAATATTTCAACCCTGGAAATTCGACCAAAGACCGTATGGCATTAAAAATGATTGAAGATGCTGAGAAAGCAGGCATTCTGAAACCGGGCGGAACCATTATTGAGGGTACTTCTGGTAATACCGGTATGGGTTTAGCATTAACGGCCGTAGCGAAGGGATATCGGTGTATTTTCACGATGGCCGATAAACAATCGCAGGAGAAAATAAATATTCTTCGGGCCGTGGGTGCGGAGGTTATTGTCTGCCCTACTAACGTAACTCCAGATGATCCGCGATCCTACTATTCGGTGGCGAAAAAACTGAATCAGGAAATACCGAATTCAATTTATCCGAATCAATACGATAATCCATCAAACGCCAAAGCACATTACGAAACCACGGGCCCTGAAATCTGGAAACAGACCGAGGGAAAAATTACGCATTACGTTGCTACCGTTGGAACAGGCGGATCGATGTGCGGTACCGCTCGTTATCTCAAAGAGCAAAATCCAAAACTTTTTGCCCTTGGTATTGATACCTACGGATCTGTTTTTAAAAAATATAAAGAGACCGGCATCTTTGATGAGAATGAAATCTATCCCTACCTCACCGAAGGATTTGGTGAAGATATCTTACCAAAAAATGTTGACTTTGATGTGATCGATCAATTCATTAAAGTGACAGATAAAGATGCAGCCATTATGGCGCGCAGGCTTTCGAGAGAAGAAGGTCTGTTTGTGGGCTGGTCCAGTGGTTCAGCGCTGCATGGTGCCTTGGAGTATGCTAAAGATCACTTAAAAAAGGATGATGTGATGGTAATTCTCCTTCCCGATCATGGCACACGCTACCTCGCCAAAGTGTACAACGATCAGTGGATGAAAGATCATGGGTTCCTTGAATCACGGGCATTTAGTACCGCGCGGGATATCATTCAATCGCGCAATGGTAAAGACAGTCTTCATACAGTTAACAAATCAGCGAAAGTGAGCGAAGCGATTTTAGTGATGAACCGCGAGGGAATTGATCAGATCCCTGTTATTGAGAACGGTCAGTTTGTGGGCAGCATCAGTTCGGCCGGCTTACTCGAAAAAATCATTCAGGATCCACAATTGAGCACAAAACAAGTTGGCGAAATCATGGATAAATCCATGCAGTTTGTGGCGCCCGATAGTACCTTGGATGTTCTTTCATCATTATTGAACAAAGACAACAAAGCCGTTCTTATTCGCGATGAAAATGAAAAAGTGCATATCATCACCCAGCATGATGTATTGAAGGCTATTGCGCAGTAGTAAAGACTGAAACAAATTCAATGCGATTTCATTTAATAGGTATATTCTATCTATTCAGTATTGGTTTATCACTCAGCCAATCGTATGATAGCACGTTGAATTTGTTTTCAACCCTTCCCAAAGATCCACATTACGTTGATACGATAAATGTCTATGCCAATGCTTTGTTAAGGTCTTCACCACCACTTACCCGAAAGCTTTCCTTGCACACTGCCCAGGTTGCTTCAAGTATCGGATATACGAAGGGGTATGCACGTGCTTTGGTAGTTACCGGAAACTCGTATTGGACAGAAAGCATTTATGAACTCGCGCAGAAATATTATTTGATGGCAGCCCGGGAATATGAATCTATTCAGGACAGTATTGGTCTCGGACAGGTTTATAATAACCTTGGTGAAATTCATAAGAAATTTGCTGAATATGATCAGGCCCTCACCTACCTGCTTTTATCGGTGAAATTTAAAAAGCGTGACGAAGAGACCAGGGCAATAACTTTTTACAATGTGGCTGAACTATACACCTTTAAAGGAAATTGGGATCTTGCCTCGGTGTATGTTGATTCATCTCTTACGGTGGCTATGAGTCAGAATAACAAAAGGGTAATTGCGTTTAACTACTGGGTTTTGGGTGCCATTCATTCACATAATAAAAAGTTTTCTGAAGCCCTGAGGCATTACCAGGCTGCTGAAACCATATGGCATGAATTAAATGAGCAGCGAATGCTGATACAAACTTATGCAGAGATTGCCAGCCTGTACACATTGCTGTCTCAATATTCGAAAGCTAAAGAATTCATTAACCATGCAGAGATAGCAGCAAAAAGTTTTCAAGCGCCAGATCTTAAGGTTCTCTTATATAAAAAGATGATACTTTTAGATTCAGCGCAAGGTAATTTTAAACAGGCTCTTGCACACTCGTACAATTATCAAAAGTTAAAAGACAGTCTGTTTAGCCTTCAACGCAGTGAACAGATTTCACGAATGCAAACTATTTATGAGACTGAGTTAAAAGAACAGGAGAATGAAAAACTAAAAATTGAACAAGCAAGGAAGGAATCACAACTTCAACTTCAACAAATCATTTTAATTCTTATTGGCCTGGGGTTAGTTTCTTCGACCGTTTTTATTTTCTTACTATTCAGACAACGCAATCAAATTTACAAAACCAACCTGCAGTTGGCGGATAAGAATGATGAAATCGAAACCCAGAAGGAAGGGCTCGAGATGCAAGCTGTGGCTTTACAAAAACTAAATGAAAACCTGTTAGAACTGAATGCATCGCTGGGGGCCGAAGTAGAATCAAGAACTCATCAGATAAAAGTTCAGAATCAAAAGCTTGCTGAATATCTTTTTATCAACGCACATAAATTAAGGGCACCCATTGCCAGTATATTAGGCCTGGTGGAATTATTTAAAGCCGGCAGCCAGGATGACAGGGAATTAATTGCTTCTCATCTTAAGGCATGCAGCAGCGAGTTGGACGTAATTATACATGAAATCAATAAAACCCTGGAGAGCGGCATTCATTCAGACGATATCCCTAATCTTTCGTAATCTCAATTTCAACTCTGTCGTTCAAGTGGGCTAAGGTGCTTTTTTGCGGATAGATCATACCAAAATATCCATCTCCGGTTACAGCTACCTTAGACGCATCAATACCTTTGCTCACCAGATAATCCTTAACGATTTCTGCACGCAGCTTACTCAATTCTTTAGACGAAACCTTTTTACGTTCGTTGTTAGCTTCATCCAGCTTAAAAAATTCTTCACTGGTTCCCCGAGAAATTGCTTCTCGAGAGTCCTTTCCATTTACATGTCCATGAATATCAATTTTGTAATTCTGATTTTCATTCATTAAATCAACAATTTGATCCAACTCATGCACGGAAGTGGGGCTGAGAATAGCTGAGTTATTGAAAAATGTAACGCTGTCAAGTTCAATATAATCACCTTTCTTAACTCGCTCAAGTTTTATGGGGATGATCGCTTCCTGCTCATATCCTAAACTTCCATCAGCAATTCCGTTCAGTGGATTACTATAATCAACCACCCCTTTAAATTCCTGGTATCCGATAACATGCACCACAGTAATCCATCTTCCTGACTTGTTATTTGGCGCTACTACATATACAATCTCATTTCCTTTATACCTGCGATATTGGGTGGCACGGTCTGATTCCTGCAACTTCACATTTCCATTTACCTGGTTATTGGTTGCCGCGCTTAGTAGTTTAAAAACAATTGCCTTACCGGCAGGTTTTGGTTTTGGAGGTTCCTCAACGACCGGAGTCTCCTCTTCTACTTTTTCTTCACTTACTATGGCCACCGAATCAGATTTCACTTCTTCCTGAAGAACCTCTGTTGGTTTCTCTTCTTCAATTTTCACTTCTATAACAGGTTTCACTTCAGTAACAGAAGGCAATGATCCATCACCCAATTGGCCACGAAATACCCACGCATCCTTCATGGCAGTCTCTGTTTTTATTTTGCCCTCCAATTCAAAGGCCTCATTACGACTGGTTGTTCGGAGTATATAGACGTAGTACCTCTGCCTGGCAGGGTTTATAGCATATTCTGCATGGTAACTGTTTTTATTGAGGAATGCAGTAAACCGCACAGCGTTATCAAGCTTTGCAAAGCCACCTACTACCACATAGTATGGGTATTGGGATTGATCCTGGCTGAACAGTTCGGTTGAGAAAAAAATAAGGGCAACGAGTAAGTAGGAGGTTTTCATGGGATTTATTCTTGGAGTGAATAAATATAAAAAAAGGTCTTAGAGAGACCTAAGACCTTCAATCAATTTAGCATCATTTCAAACTATTTGTCCTCCAGAATTTCAATTTCAACCCGCACATTTTCCTGGGCGCGGTTGCTCATCTTATCGTG
>JAKEEN010000179.1 GCA_022616575.1 Flammeovirgaceae bacterium | reverse complement strand
TCTTGCTTCACAGGCTCTGTAACTACCACGGGTTTTATAACCTGCGCGGAATCCTGACGGGCAGTTTGTTGAGAAGGAGAGGCGGGCGTACAGGCCAGTTGATTGTAGATAACAAAACCAATCAAAGCAATTCTAAAATATGACATATAGGGTAATGGGTTTTTAAAATGGGATTAATCTTTTTCAAAGGTAAACAATGCTCCGGCTTCACTGAAGAACAGTTCATCGCCTTGCTTAAAGTGATCTTCATCTAAGATCACAAAGAGCTGAAGTGTAAGCAAGCTGTTTAGCTCATCGATTTCGTAGGCAGCCTCGATTGAATAATCTAACTCATCTTCAATCTCTCCATCATCACCAATAATAAGATGGCTTCCCTCTACTTCCAGTTCGCCCTCTTCGAAATCATAGTCGCCTTCAATTTCAATTTCAACTTCTTCATTATTAGTATCTGAATAGGCCAGTTTTAAATTCAATTCTTCAAACTCAAACTCTGCTTCAACTTCCAACGAAGTTCCATTGAGAATGTCAACAAACTCCAACGTCTCTAATTCAGGGCTGAGCGAAGCAAACACATCTTTGAACGCATTCAGTTGCTCTTCGGTCTCAATTTCATATTTCCAGCTTCCGGCTAGTTCATGATCTAATACTTCATAGTCAAATTCGTAAGGAGTACCGAGGATCATATTAGCGCCTCCTGCAACCAGGTTTGACAAAGA
Source organism: Flammeovirgaceae bacterium (assembly GCA_022616575.1). Lineage (GTDB taxonomy): Bacteria > Bacteroidota > Bacteroidia > Cytophagales > Cyclobacteriaceae > JAKEEN01. The sequence continues at coordinate 5,387 of JAKEEN010000179.1, read as the reverse complement.
GAAGGTAAAACTTCCGGCTGCAAAGAATGTTTCTTCAACTCCGGGCAAGGTAAATACAATCTCAAAAGATTCAGGAATTGTTCCGGTGTCAGGATCATTTAAGGTAATAGTGCCAGTAAGTCCATCCACCGAAGCCGTGAAATCAAGTGAATGCTCGTCACCATCTTCATCTTCATAAACAATTTCATCAATGCTTACAGCATCAATCATATCGTCAGTCAGGTTGGTGATAGAATAATTGACCGTTACTGTTTCTTCCGGAAGTTCACCAATAAAATCAGCAAACGTTACTTCCAGGTCATAGTCTTCTGTATCCGCGAGGTCACCACCTTCGTCCGCATCGAGGATGAGGCGAAACGGGTAGTTTTCATCTGCGGGTGTTTCTTCCAGTTTGTTTTCAGCACATTGCGTGGTGACCAGAAGAATGAAAATAAGTACGGTTGCTTTTATGATATTGAAAATCTTTTTCATGATTGGATTAGTTTAAATCGAACTTGATACCGACACGGCTCCACCACGAGTAAAACTCGCGCTGAATGAATCTTTCTTCACCGCCCTGAAATACTTCAAACGGCTGGTTGGTGATATTCAGGAATTCACCGAATACACGAATCTTCGGACTGATTGTGAAGGTTGCCGATGCATCAAGTTGCATGCGGTCGCGCACAAAAATATCCTTAGCAGGTTCTTCACCTACTTCCAGAATGTATTCACCATTGAAATTAGTAGCCAAGCGAATGTTGAACTTGCCGATGTCGTATCCTATAGCAGCGTTACCAACATGCCGGGCTTGTCCGGGTAAACGGATTTCACCACGCCCCTGAATGGTAGCCTTTGAATGCGTATAGGTGTAGTTAGTATAGAGTGATAACCCTTTGAGTTTTCCTGGCAGAAATGAAAGGTTTTGTTGATAGGCAAATTCAAATCCTGATAAGGTGGCATCTTCACCATTTTGTGCCTGGGTAATTTCAAGCGCAACACCATTGGAGCCCGGGAAGGTAGTAGTCTCGTAATTGCGATTGAAAATAAAATCGGTCAGCTTTTTGTAGAAGAAGCCTCCTGATAAAATGCCTACCGAACCAAAGTAGTGTTCGCTTAACACATCGATGTTGGTAGCCCCTACAGGTTTTAAATTCGGATTGCCCAATGTACCTGCACGCCCGCTGAATTCAACTTCTGAGCTGGGGATAATGCTTTCAAAATTAGGTCTTGAATAGCTTCGTGTAACGGCCGCGCGAATATTTGTTTTATCATTTACCTGGTATTTGGCATGAAGCTGCGGAAGCAGGAATGCGTACTCTGTACTACCACGCTCAGGAATTATTTCCTGAAGTTCATCATCAAAACCATACACAACGGTACTATAGGTATAATCAACTTTCGTTTTCTCATAGCGTAAGCCACCTAACAGCATCAGTTTGTTGAATTGCAGTTTGGTCATGGCATATCCTGCAAAAACGTCTTCGGTGGCTGTGTATGATTCAACGGCCTCAGCGGCCAGTTTATCGTCAACACTTAATTCATATCCACTTTGGTTGGCATTGAAATGTCTGATGAACGCATCCATATCAACACTTTTGCGAAGTGTATAACGATCCAGGAAGTTATCATCAGCCGGGCCGCCTTCAAATTGATCAAGGGTTAAGTCTCCGGCACCTTCCCACGAGAAAACGTTTTCGGTTACATCGTAACTCTTTTCTTTAAATCTTACTTTACCTCCGAACTTGAACAGGCCATCGGTCGAATTAATGGAGTAAGGAATGCCAATGTTAAACTTGGCGGTTGTGTTTTTGTCGAAAGCATAGGTATTACCAAAAGCCACTTCATCAAACTCATACAATGAGTTGTTGAGATAATTAGGATCACTTTCAACGATTAGGGAAGGCCAGTGCGGATTGGTGTTATAATCAAGGGCGAGTCCATCTGCTTCACCCACAAAGGCAGCTTCATTATCATACGGAGTGTCCTGAATGGCTTCTGCATACGAAACTTCATAATCAATATTGAGTTTGTTCCAGATATGTTTGGCACCGAGGTTAAAACTGCTCACGTATTGTTTTTCCAGCCGGTCTTTGGTAAGACGTTCAATTTCATTCACTTCAAACGATGAGCTGTCAACATTGGGAACAAAGACATAACGTCTCCTTTGTTCACGATCGGTAAACCGATTGTAAATAGTGCGAAAGTAAACTTCGCTTCGATCGCTAAACTTATAATCGATCGTACTGCTTAGGCCCAGTCGGGTGCGCACTAATTCGTAGTCGCGCAATTCGAGATCATTGTCATCACGCTCCCAGTTATCAGAGCCGCGGTCTGATTCATAATAACTGCTGTTCAGCATAATGCCCAGTTTGTTGTTCAGGAAACGCTGGCTGTATTCCAGCGAACCTTGCAGGTTGGTACGCTGCACAATATCATTATATCCTAATACGGCTGAAGAACGAATAGAAGGAGTGGATGTTTGTGCCGACCGGGTAATCAGATTTACATTTCCACCAATGGCATCACCATCCATATCGGGAGTAATTGCCTTCGTTACTTCAATGGAGGAAAGTTGGTCGGCTGGTATTGCATCTAAGGCTACATACCGGACACCTGCTTCTGGAGAAGGAATCTGCTCTCCATTAATACTGATGTTGGTAAACTGTGGAGCAAGACCACGTACTAAGACATACCGGCCTTCGCCCTGGTCGCGCTCTATATTAACAGCGGGTACACGCTGCAGGGCTTCCGCCACATTGGGGTCTGGAAAGCGGCCGATTTGATCGGCACTTACCACATTTTTAATATTGTCCGCTGACTTTTGCTGATTAAGTGCGCGCTGTTGACCCTGTAAGACACCCGTGACAACTACGGCCGACAGTTGAGTTATATCATTGGCAAGCTTGCATTCTACTTCTGTCACGATTCCCCCTTTAACAGATATCAGTTGTGAACTTTTTTTAAAGCCCATATAAGAAATTTCCAACTCGATGTCGCCTTCCAGCGCGCGAAGTTGAAACTCACCGTTTAGGTCTGAAGTGGTACCGGAGTTGGTTCCTTTCACTATGATGGTGGCACCGGGAAGTGCCTCAGAGGTGGCTTCATCAATCGTACGCCCCTTAATAATTCCCCACGCTTCCGTGTGATTCACCGTTTTGCGCTTCAACATGATGATTGTGTTCAACTGTTTAAACTCCAGTTGAGCCTTATTGGCAACATCCTCGATAATCTTGCCAAGATTTTGTTCCCGACCATCGAGCGTGATGGATCGTGACAAGTCCACCGTGCGACTGCTGTATGAAAAAGTAAACTCAGTCTTTTCTTCAATGAGATCGAAAACTTCTTTAATTGTTTTGTTTTTAACCTGCAGCGCAATCTGAATATCGTACACGCTTTGCGCCAATATATGGCGGGCCTGTAGAATTTCAGCAACAAAGCATTGAAGTAAGATCCCCACAAAGACAAGCCGCAAGGGCTTAGGGATTGAATGGAGCCGGAGTAGTTTTTTAATCATATATTAATTGGGTTTTGGAAGTTGTTACTGTTTTTAAAGCTCACATCCTGTGCCTCGCCAGGTGATTGTTTTATTTTTTAAGGTGTACTGAATACCCGTGCTGAATTGAATTGCTTCCAGAATGTTTTCTATGGGTTGTTGCTTAAACTTGCCAGTGATGCGACAGGTCCTGATGTTGAGGTTTTCGAAATGACTCGTATACCCATAGATATCATAAATTTTTTCTGCTACGTCCGACAGCGGAGAGTCGTTTAGATAAAGACTCCTGGTAAGCCATGCTAATTCATAATCAAGATTAGCTTTTCCCAATATCAACTTGCCAGTTTGTAGATCATAGATGGCCTGGTCTCCATGCTGCAGAACCGCGCTCTCTTTATTGTTAAATACTTTTACAGTACCTGAAGATACGCTGACGATAACCCTCTGCTTTTCATTTTTGATATTGAAGGCAGTGCCTAGAACGCGGGTGGTGAAAGCACCTGTGTGAATAATAAAAGGCCTTTCTTCATCCCGGGCAATTTCAAAATACGCTTCGCCTTCTAAACTTACTTCACGTTTGTCGGATGCGAATTTGGCTGGATACGTAAGCTGAGAAAAGGTATTTAATTGTATCGTTGATGAATCATTCAGTTTGATACTCTTATGCTGGCCGACTTCCGTTTTAACTTGAGTCAGCGAGACAATTTCTTTAGGACTTGCTTTTGAGAACCAAAGAATTAATGAAGCACTTACAAGCAGGAGAGCAAACGATGCTGCGAACTTGTAAACGAGGGGTAGAGTAAGATTTCGCTCTTTCCGTTGCGTGTTCTCCCAGGCGTCAATTTTTGAGTTGATCTTGACGAGGCCCTTATCTAAATTGAAGCTGCCTTTTTCATTTACTTTTTTCCAAATATCAACATGTTCATTAAAGATTTGCTCATTTTTTTTGCTGCTTGTGATCCAATTAAAGAGTACTTGCTGTTCAGCTGGCGTTGCCTCATTGGATAGATAGCGCGTAATGAGGTGAAAGGGAATGGGTTCAATCATGGGCATTATGTCATTACCCAGATAGAGTAAAGAATCGGGATTGTTCCCCTATGAGCATGTGTTATGAAACTGTTATGAAACTGTTAAAGTGAATATTCGGAGGGGACATCCTGATACTTTCGAATAGCTGCTCGTACCAGTTGAAGCCCCTTCGCCAGTTGATTCTCAACGGTTTTTTCAGTCACTCCAAGGGCTTCGCTTATCTCTTTATACCGCATACCGTAAAACCGATTCATAATAAATATCTGCTTGCAGCGCATCGGTAATTTCATCACAGCCGTGTCAACTTGTTCGGCAAGTTCCGCATAAGCGAACTGGTTTTCATGGTAAGATTCGTCCGGGCATTCTGGCATTTGGTCTGTTACCTGTAGCCGTGTTCTTTTCTTACGCAAGCAAGCCAACGAGGCATATTTTACCGATGTATAGAGGTATGCCTGAATGTTTTGAATAGTTAACGTCTTTCTAGCTTTCCAAAAGTTAAGAAAGGTGTCAAGGACTACTTCTTCTGAGTCTTCTGAGTTTTTAAGCAGGGTGTTTGCAAATGAGCAGAGCCCCTGATAATAGTGAGCGAACAACGTATCAAATGCCTTACGGTCGTCTTTTTTGATGCGTTGGAACCATGCATTATCTTGAACTGTACGCTCCATTTTTGCTGACACAAAAATTTTGCTTTTGTAAGCAAGATCAAAGGCAAGGCTATTATGAAATCGTAAAGACTGGATTAATTTATCAGAGCAACAAAACCTATTTGAGCAGGCATTTGCTGATTTAATCACCATGATTTAAAAACGATTCGTGCTGCAGGTACCACGCAAGCTGGATGCAACACTGTTGTCGGTTAACAGACATTTCGCAGCGAACCCTG
>JAKEEN010000178.1 GCA_022616575.1 Flammeovirgaceae bacterium | reverse complement strand
TTATAATTCGGCCCGAGTGCCTGGTATTTGTTGTACCCCTTCTCCTTTTCTTTTCGATCAACAAATCGTTTGCACAGTTTGCTGATGATTTTTCTGACGGGGATTTCACCAGCAACCCGGTTTGGAGTGCCGACAATGGAGCCAACTGGATAGTTGATTCCAACCAACTCCGATCTAATTCATCAACGGCCAGTTCAAGCTTTTATATTACCACGCCTTCTTTAAAAGCTGAGGCGGGACAGTGGGAGTTCTATGTGAATCTTCAGTTCAATACATCAAGCGCCAATTTTGTCGATGTGTATTTGATTGCTGATCAAAGCAATCTTGCCAGCGGCACTCTTAGCGGTTACTTTGTTCGGATTGGCGGTACACCCGATGAAATAAGCCTTTATAAAATGGTTTCGGGGTCGGCTTCCATCTTGATCAACGGAGCCGATGGGGTGACTAATGTTTCTAGCAGTACACTAAACATTAAAGTGATTAGGAATGCAGCCAACGAATGGAGTTTGTGGAGAGACACTGCCGGAACCGGATCGAATTATTTTCTGGAAGGAACAACCACAGACAACACCATTACTAATTCTTCATTTTTTGGAATAAAAATTACCCAATCAACTTCCAGTTTCTTTGCTAAACACTTCTTTGATAATTTTTATATAGGCGATATAGTTTTGGATACAATGCAACCAGAAATTCAAAGCATCACACCCATTTCTTCTTCACAGCTAGACGTTCTGTTCAATGAAAAAGTAGAGCAGGCCACAGCAGAAACCGCCTCGAATTATTCAGTTAGTAATACTGTAGGAACTTCTGTTTCGTCTGTTCTTCAGCCTGACCAGAAAACAGTGAGACTTACCTTTCTGAATACTTTTCCTAATGCAACAACAAGCACATTAACGGTTTTTAATGTAAAAGATGAATCTGGCAATGCCATTATATCAACCTCGAAGGACTTCTTCTATTTTGAACCGGTACCCGCACAAGAGAAAGATGTAATCATCACAGAAATTATGGCCGATCCAAGTCCAACAGTTGGATTACCCGATGCCGAGTTCATCGAGATACACAATCGAAGCAATAAGCCATTCGACCTTATGAATTGGAAAATTTCGGATGGCAGTTCGACAGGCTCACTGCCTTCTCATATTATTAGGCCGGGCGAATATGTAATTCTAACGTCAGCTTCCTCGGCAACTTTATTTTCTTCGCTTGGCGCCTCGCTCGGTGTTTCAAATTTTCCGACACTAAATAATGCTGGCGATCCACTAGAGTTGAAGGACAACTCGGATACACGGATTGATTTTGTTAATTATTCAGATGCTTGGTATCGCGATGAAGACAAAAGAGCCGGGGGGTATACCCTTGAATTGATTGACCTAAATAATCCATGTGGTGAATCAGATAATTGGGCGGCCTCAGAAGATTCTAAAGGGGGCAGCCCCGGAATTCAAAACTCAATTTTTGCCAACAAACCTGATCTTACCGGGCCTAAATTAGTTACTGCCATTCCCACATCTGATACATCAATCAAAGTCGTTTTCAATGAAAAATTGAAGAATGAAATGCCACCACTTTCTGATTTTGTTATTACGCCTGACCGAGCGTTGGCGTCAATCAATTTTGCTGATGCAACCCTTACCACGTTCAACATCACACTTACCAATCCTCTCCAACCTGGAATTACATACACCCTAACAGCTAACACCATTCAAGACTGCAATGGAAATTTTGTGCAATCAGAATTTTCTCACACAGTTTTTGGATTACCGCAGCAGGCAGACAGTCTTGACATATTAATAAATGAAATCTTGTTTAATCCGAGGCCCAACGCAGTTGATTTTGTGGAGGTGTATAACCACTCGGCCAAGTTCATTAACCTGAAGGATTTTGTGATCGCCAATTTCGAAAACGGGGTTGCCGTGAATTCCAAGCCACTTTCATCCGATGATTTTCTTTTTGTACCATTTTCTTATTTAGTGCTTACTGAAAATGGAGACATAGTAAAAGGAGAGTACGTATTGGCACAGCAGGAAAACTTTTTTGAATGCAGCCTGCCTTCTTTCAATGATGATGAAGGCTCAGTAGCAGTAGTAAATTCTTCGGGTAAAATTCTGGATGCATTTATCTATGCAGATGACTACCACTCTACTTTTTTGAAAGACGATGAAGGTGTCTCGCTTGAACGAATTTCTTTTGAATTAGCTGATGCAGAACAAAACTGGAAATCTGCAGCCACTTCAGCCGGTTATGCAACTCCTGGATATGTTAACTCAAACTCGATTTTGGAATCTCAAATTGCTGACGAGGCGGTTGATATTGAACCCGAGATTTTCAAGCCCCACGGTGGACAGCCTGAATTTACTTTGATCAATTATAATTTTGAACAGGGCGGATATGTGGCCAACATTTCTATTTATGATTTGCAGGGGAGACTTGTTAAAGAAATAGCCAACAATGAAATTCTCGCCTCCAATGGATTTTACCGTTGGGACGGTGACCGTGAAGATGGATCAAAAGCCCGAATTGGTTACTACACCGTATGGTTTGAGGTCTTTAATGCTTCTGGTGAGGTGAAGAAATTCAGGAAAAGGGTTGTAATAGCAGGATTTTAACGAAGGAGTTTTTGCAAGGCAAAATCACAAATAATGATCTCTTTTTCAGTTTCAAGATAAGCAACGACAAATTTTCGTTTGAAAGTGGCACACCGGGAACCTTCTAAATTCCAATCAGAAAATTGACATGGTCTATGCTTGATTCTAGCATCACCTAATTTTTCGAAAAATGAAAATGCATCGTTTACAAATAGTTTAGCCGTAGTTGACATTCCTTTGGATTCTATAAAGTAAGCAACATGAGCAACCTCTTCTGAAGCTTTATCCAGAATACTTACTTTCCTTTGTGCCATTTATCGATAAGTGAAAGAGCAAGTTTCTTACCTTCAGCTAATGAAAGTTTGCGTGCTGGAATTCTTTTTTTAGCGGCTTGTTCTCGCAAGCGGTTGTATTCAGACTGTTCAACAACCACATATTTCTTTTTGTTTATAACAAGCGTATTCATGCTTAAAATTAAATAAGTGGGCATTTAATACCTTGCTAATCCTTATAAATAAAAGTTTTTGCCTCTCCTTTTTTATTAATGTGTCCCCGATACATCCCCTCCGAGCAAAACGTAAGCGCAAAATTTCCTTGTCGGTCAAGCACAATTACGCCTCCGTCCCCTCCAAGTTTTGGTAACTTCTTCATAACTACGCTATCTGCTGCCTGTTGTATGGAGTATCCTTTATATTCAACCAAGGCTGCAATATCGCGAGCCACACCTAATCGAATAAAAAACTCACCCCAACCAGTTGCCGAAATACCACAAGAATTATTATCGGCATACGTTCCTGCCCCAATAATCGGGGCATCACCCACCCTTCCATATTTTTTATTTGTCATTCCTCCAGTGGAGGTTCCAGCCGCCATGTTTCCGTACTGGTCAAGAGCCACAGCCCCTACAGTACCGAATTTTTGGTCTTTGATATACGGATCATATAAAAGCGCTGATTTATCATTTTCATTTTCTTTGGCTTTCATCAGGCTCTTGTATCGGGCAGAATCAAAAAAATAGGTTGGGTGGACAATTTCACAACCTTGCTCTTCAGCAAATATTTCAGCCCCCCTTCCGATCATCATTACATGTTCTGACTTTGTCATTACAGCATGGGCAGCGGTGATGGGGTTTTTAATTGTAGTAACTCCCGCAACAGCCCCGGCCATTAGATTACTTCCATCCATAATGGAGGCATCAAGTTCATTTTTGCCTTCATTGGTAAAGACTGCGCCTTTTCCCGCATTAAAGAGAGGAGAATCTTCCATCACTTTTATGGCTGCAATTACCGCATCTACACTTTTGCCCCCCTTCTCAAGTATTGCATATCCACTATCTAAGGCTGTTTTTAAAGCAGCATGATAAGCAGCCTCTTTTTCAGGAGTCATGTTTTCCCTTCTAATGGTGCCCGCTCCCCCATGAATTACCAGGGTTATGGGCCCTGCTTCATGCTTAACAGATTGCTCTTGTGATTGAGGTTGGCAGCCAACTATACTTAAGATAAGGGCTGGAATAAGATATTTCACCATGGAAAGCTTGTTTTTAGCCTTGAAATATAGAAATAATAAGGGCTGGTTGTCAGGGAATTAATTCTCGGTATTTTTTTGTTTTGATGCCGGCAAACGTAATTTTGCGCCCAACTTTTTTTGAACCCTAAGTTCATTCACCATGGCTAAAACAACTAAAAAAACAAAGGCGGCAAAGCCTGCCCGTCCGTCAGGCGGGAAACCTGCAAAGGCTAAAGCAGCAGCAAAACCAAAGAAGGCAACGCCCAAAGCGAAAAAGGCTGTCGCTAAGCCTGCCCGTCCGACAGGCGGGAAGACAGTGAAGAAGACAGCCCCTGCTAAAAAGGTAGCAGCTAAGAAAGTGGTTGCCAAGAAGGCAGCGCCAGTTAAAAAGATTGAAATAAGAAAAGCAACAACTCCGGCTAAGAAGGCCCCTGTTTCTGTAAAAGCAACAATGGCATCCGCCACAGCAAAACCTACGCAGGCACAATTGAATTTCTTTCCACCGCTTCCAACCCAACGCCCGATTGCTCATAAACCAGCAAAAGGTGTTGTTGTAACGGATGATCGCACACGCTACTCAGAAGAGGAATTGAAGGAATTTGAAAACCTGATTCTTGGCAAGCTCGAAAAGGCACGCTCTGAATATAAAATCCTAAAGGAAACCCTTAACCGAAATAACGATGAGGGAACCGATGCCACCTCTGGCGGAAACACAAAGGTGTTGGAAGATGGCGCTGAAACAGCAGAGAAAGAAAATCTGAGCCAGTTAGCCGCGCGTCAGCAGAAGTATATTACCAATCTTGAAAATGCATTAGTGCGCATCAAGAATGGCACCTATGGAATTTGCTCGGTAACCGGTAAGCTTATTTCTAAAGAACGATTGATTGCTGTGCCGCATACCACACAGTCGATTGAAGCGAAAATGATGCAGACTGAATAATTTGTTTGAATAACCGATTGATATAGAGCCGGATTATAATCCGGCTCTACGTTTTTTTATAAATTTGAATAGCATGGATTTTTTGCAAAACCACATTGAAGCCCTCATTTTTTGTTCACCAACACCGATAAAATTGGCCGACATCAAAGCCTGTCTTTCTGAAATGTTTGGGGCGGATGTGCCTGAAGAAGATATTCAAAATGCGATCATTCGTGTGGAAGAAAAATTTCAGGCTGAAGAGTTTTCATTTCAGCTATTCAAAGCAGCTGGCGGTTACCAGTTTTTAACCAAGCCTGCCTACCAGGCAAGCATCAGCATTTTGCTGAAACAGCAATCCAAAAAGAGATTGTCAACCTCAGCCATGGAAACACTGTCTATTGTTGCATACAAACAGCCTATCTCAAAGACTGAAATTGAAAACATCCGTGGAGTGAATTGCGATTACGCGATTCAAAAACTGCTTGATAAAGGCCTGGTAGAGATCAAAGGCAAATCAGAATCTGTTGGCCGCCCCATGTTGTACGGCACCACGCAGAAGTTTATGGAATATTTTGGTATCAACGATTTGGTTGAATTACCAACGCCTAAGGATTTCACTAATGAAACGAATGTGATCGGAGAAAATATCGATTTAAAAGAGCCGGATGCGCAAGCGTAACACAAAAGGTTCATCACGAAGAGAATCATCTCAACGATCATCGAGGCCCACCTCGTCAAGACCCGAAAAGCGACCATTCAGCAGAAAAACTTCCGATCGAAAGGAAGAGGATGAAGAGCCAGGAAGAAAACGCTCTGGAAATTTTCAATCAGGTAAAAGACCATTCAAAAAGAAAACATCCCGATTCGGGGATCGTGAAGAAAAAAGAGAAGGCCGTTCGAAAAGCGGTGATCAAAAAAGAAGTTTTTCGTCACGTTCTGAGAAAAAGCCATTTAAGAAATCATCCTCATCTCGATTCGGAGATGAGAAAAAAGAAGATCGGCCTATACGAGGCAGCGGAGGTTTTCAAGGCAGGTCAGAGAAAAAATCATTTAAAAAATCTTCTCGTTTTGAAGAACGAGGTGAAAGAACCGAAGGAAGATATAAAGACAGCGGATCAAAGCGCGGCTTTTTTGAGAAACAGCGTGGTAAGTTCAAGCCGCGTGACGTTGAAACTTCATCTGGCCAAGCCTCCACAAGCTCAGTACAGAAAAGGCAAGAGGAGCTTATCCGGTTGAATAAATACATTGCCAACAGTGGCGTGTGTTCAAGACGGGAAGCAGATAATCTCATCACCATGGGCCTTATCAGCGTCAATGGCGAAACCATCACCGAGCTGGGTTACAAAGTAAAGCCTCGCGATGAAGTGCGTTATGAGAATAAAGTATTGCGTGCTGAAAAGAACGTATACATCCTGATGAATAAGCCAAAGGGATTTCTCACCACTACCAAAGACCCCGAAGAGCGTAATACTGTGATGCAAATTATTTCGGGTTCGGTAAAGGAAAGAGTTTATCCTGTTGGTAGATTAGATCGAAACACAACCGGACTTTTACTTTTAACAAATGATGGTGAGTTGGCAGAGAAACTAATGCACCCATCGTACAACGTTAAAAAGATCTACAAAGCAGAACTTGACAGGCCCCTGGCCAAAGGGGATTTTCAAAAAATACTTGAGGGCGTTCAATTAGAAGAAGGTCGTGCAACGGTGGATGATTTAGCCATTGTTTCACCAGACGGAAAAACCATTGGCATTGAAATTCACATCGGTTGGAACCGCGTTATCAGAAGAATTTTTGAAGCCCTTCAATACCAGGTAGTAAAATTAGACCGCTCTGTTTACGCAGGTCTGGACAAAAGAGACTTATCGAGAGGGCAGTGGCGGTTTTTGAAAAATGAGGAAGTAATTCGACTGAAGCACTATAAGTAACAACGAACACCCTTCCATCTAAAATTGCCTTCACGGTAACCGGAGGCACTTCCCTTGCAGGTAAATCCTCATCTACCTCGAACCATTCAGAACTTATTGCTTTGCATGGTAAATAAGGATGTTCCAGGTTTTTATTAAATTTAGTTGGAGCCCAAAATATGCAAGCCAGGAAGCCTCGAATTGAGTAACGAAAGACCTATTAGCTCATAAAAGAATCTTGCCATAAGGAATTCTTACTTGTATCATTCTTTGCTTGTGCAGCAAACGCTTCGCAACCCTATGATTGATAACGAGAATTTGGAGCGGTTTAGAGTATTGCTGGATCATTCTTCCGAAATAATTCTATTGTCAGATCCGTATGATTTTGGGAAGATTGTGGATGCCAACCAGAAGGCACTCGAAGTTCTTGGCTATTCCCGTAAGGAGCTACTGTCGATGAAGGTGGCCGACATTGAAGTTGAATTTCCCATTTCAACCAAGGAAGACTGGAGCAGGCATGTGCGAGACTTAAAAGACCTGGATACTCCCCTGATTTTGGAAGGGGTTCAACGCAAAAAAAACGGAACGACATTCCCCGTTGAGGTATCTGCAACGATCGTAAGATTTTCCGGAAAAGAATATACGCTGGGTGTAGCAAGGGATATTACGGAGAGAAAAAAAATCGAGCAAGGAGGCATTGTCGCCATTATTATGCTCAGCTAATCTTCTGGAGAGATTGTCAGTGGATCCCTTATAAAAAGAATCATTCAGTTTACTTTGAAGGATATAGACGTAGTAAGTCATAAAAAAATGCTGACGCCTCGGTCAGCATCCTGACTGGCGTAAAGGCGCCACGTCAGGGCCCCCGACTTGGCAACTTGGTGGATATTT
>JAKEEN010000177.1 GCA_022616575.1 Flammeovirgaceae bacterium | reverse complement strand
TCTTACGCACCCTTACTTGCTGATGGAATAAGTGTACATTTCTTTAAATTAATTGAGACTTTTCCAAAAGCAAATTACGGTCAAATGCTTGATAAGGCCAATCTCATCTTGGAGAAAACTCAAGTTGAAGAAATAAAATTAGCACTAACAAGTCTTATTAAGAAGTTGGAATCGCTGAAGGAGACAATTTAAAACCAATGCGGATTTAAAGAATCGTATGCGGTTTGGTTAAAAAGGTATCTTTCCAAGATTGTTTTCCAGGGTTGTGCGGAAAGCAAGAGTGAGATGATTTTGAAGAACTAGCTCGCCAGCTTACTCTTGCGATAACCGTAGCCGAAATAAATCACAAGGCCAATGATAAGCCATGTTGCGAACGCTCCCCAGTTCCATACGCCAAGTTCGGTCATGAGATACAAGTTTGTTAGAATGCCAAGGATTGGCAGTAATGATAAATTGAATCGGAAGCTGAGAACTGCCATCACGATCCAGGTAATCCAGAAAACAAACAAAAGCGGCTTCTCTGCCAATAAAGTTTCATAATGATTTGAGTTGATAGCAATGGCTGCTCCAACAATCAATCCCGCAGGTACCAGGTATTTACCGTTTACATAGGGCACACGAAATTTCGCATGCTTGCTCAGTCCTTTATAATCCATGAACAGCACACCTGCACATACCACAATAAAGGCAAAGAATGTTCCTACGCTGGTAAGGTCTACGAAAAACTGCATGTTCATGAACATCGAAGGGATGGCCACCACCAAGCCAGTAATAATTGTAGCAAATGAAGGCGTCTTAAACTTCGGATGTATTTTCGAAAACCTTGGCCACAACAATCCATCTCTGCTCATCGTCATCCAGATGCGTGGCTGGCCTAACTGATATACGAGCAAAGCACTGGTGATGGCTACAACAGCCGAAACAGAAATTACTCCTGCCATGAAATTAAAACCAACCTTTTGAAAAACATATGCCAATGGATCATCCACCATCAGTTCTTTATAGTTGACCATTCCTGTCAATACCAACGCAATGAGTACGTAAAGTACAGTGCAAATACCCAGGCACCAGAGCATAGCTCGTGGAAGGTCACGCTGGGGATTTTTACATTCTTCTGCTGTGGTGGAAATTGAATCAAAACCTATGAAGGCAAAAAATACTGCTGCTACACTACTTAATACACCGGCAACACCATTAGGGGCAAAGGGACTCCAATTCTCCGGCTTAACATAAAAAGCACCAGCACCAATTACCAAAAGAATAACACCCAACTTAAGGGCCACCAATATGTTACTGGCATTTCTCGATTCTTTAATACCAACATACACGAGCGCTGTAATGAGTACAGTAATAAGGCCAGCTGGCAGATCTAAAATTAGATGAAAGGCTCCAATCGATGGGGCATCGGCTCTCACAACTTCGCTTGCCGAAGCCGGGTCGACCGTGAGCCACCCGGGCAAGTACAGGCCGAAGCCCGCCAACATTGAGGTAAAGTATTCTGACCAGGAAATAGCAACAACCATATTGGAAACAGCATACTCAAGTATCAAAGCCCATCCAATGATCCACGCAAAGACTTCCCCGAAAGAAACATACGCGTAAGTATAGGCACTGCCCGACACGGGGACAGTAGAAGCAAACTGAGCATAACTTAATGCCGTGAATATGCAGGCAATCGCGGTAAACACAAAGAGTAATGCCACAGCAGGACCGCCATTAAAACTGGCACGGCCTATTGTGCTGAATATCCCTGCACCAATAATGGCTGCAATCCCTAACAAGGTTAGGTCTCTGGCACTAAGCACTTTTTTCAGGTGAGCATGCAGTCCATCTCCTTCTCCGGACTGAACATCTTTGAGGATGGTTTCGACTGATTTCTTTCTGAAAAGAGGATTAGACATGATACGGGTCTACAGGTTAAATGCGGGCTCAATAATAACAAAAATTCAATCGGATTCACATCGGCAAAAAACCTAACTTTGGAACGAATGAAAGAATCGCCTTCTCAAGTTTTGTCTATTACCCATGAAGAGATCAATCAACTTCCACTCAAAAGTTTCGAAGGAAAAGTGGTGGTGGTGAGTGACCCTGAAAAACTCGAACATGTTATTGAGGAATTAACGGGACACAAGGTTTATGGATTTGACACAGAAACAAGGCCCGCTTTTGTAAAAGGGCAGCGTTATCAGGTGTCGCTCATTCAACTCGCTTTAGAACACAAAGTTTTTTTAATCCGCATTAAACATACCGGAATCACAGAGAGCCTTCTCGGTTTTCTCCAGAATGAAAAGATTAAAAAAGTGGGGCTGGCTTTACGCGATGACTTGATTGCCCTGCAACGCATCAAGAAATTTAATCCGGGCGGTTTCACAGAATTATCCCAACTCACTAAGGAGGCCGGCTATCAGGTGGAGAGTGCTAAAAAACTAACGGCCCTTTTACTCGGCTTCCGGATTTCAAAAAGCGCGCAGACTTCCAATTGGGAAGCGCAAACGCTTACTGAAAAACAAATTCAATATGCAGCCACCGATGCCTGGGTGTGCCTGGAGATTTACAAGAGGCTTGTTCGTTAGTGGTTACTGTTAATCCTACTTTGTCATGTTTGTATGCTAAGGGGAATGGACATTTTAATTTATCAAGGCACGCAGCAAGCTACATGCCTCAAGCTATTTGTATTCGCAGCAGGGCCTGCGGCTGTAGCCTGAAGCTTGCAGCCCGACTGAAAGCGCAATAAGATGAAGGAATTTCGGCAACTCGACAAAGTAGAATTAACGGATACCTTATACCGGAATTAAATTCTTCTTCAGGGTTCTTCGTGCCAGCACTGTGGAGATGATCGACAGCACAGCACCCAGCAACATGGGGGCGCCCGGCAGATATATAGGTGTATCTGGTCCGGTGAAATATGTGAACAAAAGACTGTTCATTAAAAACGGACCTACAATGGCGGCTATGCTTACCAGGCTGGTAATACCTCCCTGTAATTCACCTTGTTCATTGGGTGGAATGGCATTCGACATAATACCCTGCAGTGCCGGCCCTGCAATGCCACCCAAGCAATACACTACCGTGAACGCATACATCATCCATCCCTGTGTGGCAAGTGCGTACAATAAAAATCCGAGGGCATAGAGCCCGAGGCCGATGTAAACGCTTCGATGCTGACCAAATTTAGGAATGAGAATACGGATGAGTCCGCCTTGAACAATCGCATACACCAATCCTACAACACCCAGCGATATGCCAATAGCGGTCTCATCCCATTTGAATTTTTCGGTTGTGTAATATGCCCAGTTGCTTTGAACTGCATGTGCAGCAATGTGTAGAAATGCCAGGGCCAGAAACAAACCCGAAATAACCGGGTATCTAAAAAGGCTTTTCAGAGTACCTAAAGGATTCGCCCGGAACCATTCAAACTTTCTGCGGTTCTCCGGTTTCAATGATTCAGGTAAAATGAAATATCCATACAGGGCATTGATAGCACAAAGTCCTGCTGTCACCATAAAAGGTACACGCAGACCCAGTCCACCAAGGAGTCCGCCAATCACCGGGCCGATAATAAATCCAAGCCCAAAGGCAACACCAATGATTCCAAAATTTTGCGCCCGTTTTTCAGGCGTGCTGATATCAGCAATGTAGGCACCTGCGGTTGTGAAACTTGCGCCCATCACACCGGCAACGAGACGGCCGATAAACAACCACCATAGTGTTGGTGCAAAGGCGAGGAATAAATAATCAATACCAAATCCAATCAACGAGGCTAATAAAACCGGTCTCCTTCCAAAACGGTCGCTGATGGCCCCCACAATAGGCGCACATAAAAATTGCATCACGGCATATACCGAGATAAGCCAACCACTGTATTTGGATGCATAGCTGATTGCATACGGTGTATCAGGGGTTAAGCCGGCTAACTCAACAATCAGCTGCGGCATAACGGGTATGATTATTCCCCAGCCGGTAATATCGATAAGGAGTGTAACGAAAATAAAACCCAGCGCAGGCGCCCTATTTTTCATAGTTAGGAATTAAAGAAAGATGTAAATTAAGAATTCAATCGATATGTACGACCTGCTTTTTAGTAACATTTCCAAACATATTATACTGGATGAGCGTGAGGCTGCCATTGTTCAATCCTTATTCAAACCACGCGTTTTGCGCAAGCGACAATATCTCTTACAGGCCGGTGATATAAGTCGCTTTGAAAATTTTGTAACCAAAGGACTGCTTCGCGCCTATACGGTTGATAGAGATGGTGACGAACATATTGCCATGTTTGCTATGGAGGGCTGGTGGATTTCTGATATGTTTAGTTTTCTTACTGAAACTCCCGCCACGCAGCATATTGATGCACTCGAAGATTCGGAAGTGCTCCATATTGAAAAACCTGATCTAGAGAAGCTATACAGGGAAGTTCCAAAATTTGATCGCTTCTTCCGGATCTTATTGCAAAATGCTTTTGTGGCCAATCAACAACGGGTGATTGCATCCATCAGTGAGACAGCCGAAGAACAATACCTGAATTTTATCAGGAAATACCCTACCCTCGAACAGCGTATTCCCCATCACCAGATCGCTTCTTACCTCGGCATTACACCCGAAACAATCAGCCGCATCAGAAAGCAGCGTCTCTGATTTCTTGATCTGCATCAAGGTCCTTTCCTGCGCTACATCAATGCGCTTCGTATGGAGTTCCTCCATCTTTGGGACATCAAAAAAGAAAAAACTATGAACACGCTCAAAGAGAAAATTAATGAATTAAATCAACTGGTTTTGAATGGTAAGGCTTTAGAAGCCTTCGAAAAATTCTATCACAACGATGTAGTAATGCAGGAAAATGAAAATTCGCCCACCATCGGTAAAGATGCAAACCGCGAACGCGAGATTGCCTTCTTCAATGCCATCACGGAGTTTCGCGGGGCCGAAGTAAAAGGAATTGCCCTGGGCGACAACCTGAGCACTGTTATCTGGCACTATGATTACACGCACAAAGAGTGGGGCGTGCGCAAGTACACCCAGGTTTCCGTTCAGCAATGGAAAGAAGGGCAAATTATCAAAGAACAATTTTTCTACGGCAACTAATTTCAAAGACCATGAAAACAACAAACACCTCTCAGAACATTACGTTGCTTGCCACCCGCTTTATTCTCGCTTTTGTTACCGCAGCGCACGGGGTGCAAAAATCATTTGGTTGGTTTGGCGGCTATGGATTTGATGGTACTATGGGGTTCTTCACAGACACCATTGGTCTGCCTTATATTCTTGGACTGGGGATTATTGTGGCAGAAACAGTTGGTATGATTGCGCTGGCCCTCGGACTTTTCGGACGATTCTTCTCAGGATTTGTCATTGCTATTATGCTCGGTGCTATCTTTTCATTCCATCTTCCGAATGGCTTCTACATGAACTGGGGTGGTAACCTTGCCGGTGAAGGATATGAGTTTCACCTTTTGGCCATTGGCCTTGCTTTGCCTGTATTGATGTTGGGAAGCGGTGCGTATTCAATCGATCATCTGCTTTTTTCGAGAAAGAAGACTGAGCAAAATATGGTTACTGGTATGGCTGAATAACCATGAACAAATTCAATATTCTTCGCATACTATTGGTCTGTTCACAGCCATGATAGCTGGAGTGATTTTTTTCTGATGTATGACCGTCTGATCGCCTGCCTGGGCAAGCAGGCTTTAAGCGGACGGATTTACTCGATCCATTGAACCTGCACTGAATTACCTAGTGCCTGCAGCAAGTGGTACTTCTCAGCAAACTTTTCTCTTCGTCTTTCTTTAATAACCGCTGTGAGTAAGCAGTTCGCCTCAAACTTCTGATCGATTATCTCCAATTCAAAATCTTTTACCAGCCTCATCACCTCTGGTGTCGATTCATATGCATACATGAGGTTCAGTTTGCGCATTACCTCCTTCACTAAAATGACAGCATGATTCAATGCATCTTCCGCAGCAGCTTTGTAAGCCTGGATCAATCCGCCCACGCCTAACTTCACACCACCAAAGTACCGAACGACTACAATCAATACATTGGTAAGATCATGAGAGCGGATTTGCCCAAGAATCGGGTCACCCGCAGAGTGGTTCGGTTCGCCATCGTCATTGGCACGAAAGTGATTTTTTTCTGCCCCTACCATCCAGGCATAACAATGATGCCGGGCATCAAAATACTTCTTGCGCAAAACTGCCAGGTGATTTTTTATTTCGTCCTCAGTATTTACGTGGAATGCAAAGGCCAAAAACTTACTTCCTTTCTCTTTATATATTCCTTCTGCAGACTGCTCGATGGTCTTGAATGAATAAACGGGCATCGCTAAATAACTCCGGTGTTGAAATTCAATATTACTCAAATAGCTTCAAGCCTCAGGCTACAAGCTACAAGCTTTTTGTCAAATGCCTTAAGGCCCCGACCAATCCATGGTTAGCGTAAGTTTAAGTATTACTCTAAACAGGCTTGCAGCTTGAAGCCAGCAGCTTACAGCTTACTTGCAGCTTTTTCCAAAAGAAAACCCATTTCCAACGCAACCTCCGTCCTCATTCCGGAGTCTATATACCTGTAAAATTGCAAACCCATGAAAAAAACAATCATTTTCAGCCTCTTCTTACTTGTTCTCTCTTTGCCGGTTTGGTCGCAGAAGAAAGAAACCCGCAATGTGAGTGGCTATAACGAAATATCATTCAGAGTACCTGGCAAACTTTATCTGAAGCAAGGCAATGCTGAAAAAGTAGAACTGGAAGGCAAAGCCGAAACCCTTGAAAAAATTGAGACCCGTGTGGAGGGTGGCAAATTAATTATTGGCTCAAAAGAAAATTGGTTCAACTGGAACTGGGGTGATGATGATAAGATTATTGCCTACATAATGATCAAGAATGTAGAAGGACTCAGCGTAAGCGGCTCTGGCGATTTAATCGCGCAAACGGTTCTAACCGGTAATGATATGGAGTTAAAAGTAAGCGGCTCCGGTTCGTTGAAAGCAGAAGTGGAGGTAACAGGAAAAATAGAAGCAGATGTTTCCGGTTCTGGCGATCTGGAGGTGCGTGGTAAATGTAAAAATATCGATAGCAGTGTGAGTGGCTCAGGTGATGTAACGGCCAACTTAGCCATTGCTGGCGATGCTGATTTTAATGTGTCTGGTTCAGGTAAAATTATTGCCAGCGGTAGCAGCCAGGAGGTAGAAGCTAAAATAAGCGGCTCTGGCAAAGTACTGGCAGCCGATTTAGTTACTAATAAATGTGAAGTGCGCATCTCCGGCTCTGGCGATGTGGAGATCAATGTGAAGGAAGAACTCGATGCCACGATTGCCGGCAGTGGGGATGTTCGCTATAAAGGTGAACCCAAGCGCGTGAATGCCAATGCATCGGGGAGCGGAAGTGTGAAGAAGATGTGATCTTTAAGAATTCAGAATATAGAATATAGAATATAGAATACAGAATTCAGAATTTAGAATTTAGAAATAGAATAAGGCGGAGGAGTGATCTTCCGCTTTTTTGTTCCAGTGGTCTCACCCTATCTTCGTAACTACTATGTTAATAACCCGAATGACCCTCTCCGCTGGAGATGGGAAGCACCGGCTATAATCACAGGTCCTGAATGGAGGTCAAATAATAAGGCGATTTTTACTTCCTTTGTTACAAAGAAATTAGTTGACCATGAAAATCATCGACTTCAAGACCTCTCTTTATTTCTCAAGTGCTTTCATTTTTCTCGCGATTGGCCTGCTCCCTATCGGCCTGGTTATGTTTTCGAAAAGCGTGGTTGTAGCGTTTATCATCTTTTTGGTTTGTGCTATCATTTTTACTACCCACTATCGATTCAAGATTGATCTCGACTCAAAAACCTTTCATGACTACTTGTGGATTATGGGCCTAAAGTTTGGGAACAAAGGAGCCTTTGAGAACATTGAGTACCTGTTCATCAAAAAAAGCAAAGAGAGCCAGACCATGAACCTCCGTATAGCTTCCTCAACCATTCAAAAAGAAGTTTATGACGGTTATTTAAAATTATCCGATACAGAAAAAATTCATTTGTTCACCCAAGGCAACAAAGACAAGTTGATTGAAAAGCTAAAATCAATTGCGGTTCAACTGAATGTGCGGATTATGGACTATTCAGAAGGTCCACCACAGGAAGTTAGTATGTAAATAACCTCGGTTCCGACCTTGTACAGTTACTTAGGCACTTCCTTAGGTACCAGCGTTGAAGCTTTTCCAGCACAAAAGAAATAAACTGAATCCGTATACAATGATGAGTTCATGGTACACGTTACTGTATCGCTGAACGGATGAGGGGTTGGTCATCCCTAAATCTAAACATCATGCGCATTATGCTATGCACTGCAGCGGTATTGCTTTGCCTTTACGCTTGCGGTCAAAAGAAAATTGCAAGTCCAAAAAACTTTCACTTCAGCATCGCCCCCGGGTTAGGAACCAATGGAACACAGCC
>JAKEEN010000176.1 GCA_022616575.1 Flammeovirgaceae bacterium | reverse complement strand
TAGGCCGATGAGTTTTGTAAAGAGATTGTTAAGTGTTTCACTGTCTTTCAATCGCCTTTCAGAAATTTTATAATATACTTCTTCGCGCTTTGCCCTGTCGGGCGACATAAGAATAACGGAAGCCTGTTGCAAGGTCATTTCTTTTCCATCAACATGCACCGACATGGCTCCTGATATCTGGGCATACTTTTGCGTTTCGGTAGAAATCTCGGTAAATAAAGGAACGTTCTCCTCACGGAATATTTCAATGTCCTTCTTCAGGTTACGAATCATAATGTCGTAGCCAACTTCCAGCGCCAATGCATTAATGAACTGCGAAGCTGCTGCTTTCTTATTAAGTCTATCTGAAATCGGGGCAATCTGCGGCTGTATGTTGATAATGAAGTCTTCGTATTTCTTATTGAATTCCTGGTTGTCTGTGTAGCAGGTCATGTTGATATACCGCCATGCAAGGTCTTCAGAAATAACGGCTTCGAGTTCACTGCGATTTTTAAACCACTGCCGCAAATCATCGGCTGATTGAATTTGGTAGTCAATCGATTGATCAAAATATGGCTTCAGTATTTCCCATGTTGTCACCTTAAAATCTTCGGGGATAAATTTTCTTAGCGGGCGTTGTATTTTTACAGAGTTGCTCATTATTTCCTGATTTTGAATGGGTATCTTTCAAAACGTCAAAAATAAACGATCGTTTTGAATATTCTCTTTTTCTTTTTGCTAACCCTGCTGGCCGAGGTACTGGGAACAATCGGTGGGTTTGGTTCTTCTTTGTTTTTTGTTTCGCTGGGACAATTCTTTTTTGATTTCCAGACGGTGCTGGCCCTAACGGGGTTGTTGCACATATTTAGCAACACGTCTAAAATTGTTCTGTTCCGCAAGCATATTGATTGGAAACTAACCCTTTGGATTGGCTTAAGCAGTGTGTTGATGGCTATAGCCGGAGCTTTCTTAACACGTGCACTTGATCTGGATTACACGAAACTTGTGTTAGGCATTTTTCTTGTAACGTTTAGTATTTTCTTCTTTGCAAAACCCGACTTTAAACTTTATCCGAGTCTGCAAAATTCGATTGTCGGAGGCGGTATTGCCGGGTTTTTGGCTGGGTTTATCGGAACAGGCGGGGCTATTCGCGGGCTGGTACTTGCTTCGTTCAATCTTGAAAAAAATTTATTTGTCGGAACATCCGCTGCCATTGACTTTGGTGTTGATTTAAGTCGCACGCTCATTTACTTAGACAGCAACTACCTTAACAAAAGTCTGTGGTGGTATATCCCATTTCTTATTGCTGTTGCCTTTATAGGAAGTTATCTCGGCAAAATCATCTTAAATAATATATCACAGGAAGCTTTTAAAAAAATATTACTGGGGTTAATCCTCATCATTGGCCTCATGTTGATAATTAAGGAAGTGAGAGGACTAACATTTCCTGTATAAATCCGTTGAAAGCAGAAGATGATTTATCACCAGTTTCCGGACCTAACGTGGCTATCTAAATTCCATTACCTAAGATTGTTTAAGCAAGTCTTTCATAAAACTCCGTATCAATATCTCAACGAGATTCGAATTGAGAAGTCGCTTGAACTACTGGCTAAGAAAATAAGTGTAAAGGAAGTCTCAAGGAAATTAGGGTTTACTGACTCCAGTAGCTTCAGCCGGTTGTTTTTTAATCAGGTAGGTGTCTATCCCACGCAGATTTAAGATTATTCTCCCAATCTGATTTCCAATCATGTTGTTATATTCTCACCTGAATGATACCTTCGGGAAAATTAGAGCCCATCCACTATGCATACAAAACACAAACCACAGAAGTTGAAGTTTCATTCTCCTGAAAAATGGGCCACCCTGCGCGGATACAAAGGCGCAGATGGTCAACGCTACGCTGTCTCAAATTTCGGACGCATTATTGCGTACTGGGATACATTCAATAACGGGTACTTTATGAAGTACAGTTTCAACGGCAAATACCCGGGAATCCAACTACGCAAAGCCGGAACAGGAAAAGGATTTTTGGTTCATCGGCTTGTGGCCGAACACTTTTGCAAAAAACCTTCATCGAAACATAAAATTGTTCTACATGCCGATCATAAAAAAGAAAATAACCATTACCAAAACCTGAAATGGGCTACTGCGGAAGAAGCGATTGCCCACATGAAAAAAGATCCGAACTACATAAAAGCAAGGTTAGGGAAAGGACATAAATTAACCATTGACAGGGTGAAGTTGATTAAACGAAAACTACAGGAAGGCAAAACAAGAATTAAAATCCTTTGTAAGCAATTTGGTATTTCAGACACAATGATTAACCGGATTAAGACAGGGGAAAACTGGGGACATGTGAAGATTTAAAATTTACGATTTACGATTTTGGATAATTAGCAATTTTTGTCATCGTCCGTCCTGATGAATGCCCGTATATTGTTTTAAAAACTTACGCGTATGACTCCGGTTATTTTGGTCGGCTCAGGTTTCGTGCTCCTCAGCCTTATTTATTTTGGACTGCTACTAGGCGAATTCCATCAAGGGATTTCAAAAACAAGCTGGGATGCCTCCCGGAAAAGCAGGTTTAAATTTTGGCTTTACGCCAGTCTCATTTTCTGGGGCGTATTTATAAGTCTCTGGTCTGGATCTGGGATAATGGCAAATTTTGATTTGTTCCCGGTTAACATGGCTCCTATTATAGCTATTCCACTAATTGTGATTCTTTGGTTTTCTTTTTCCAAATCAACAGGAGAAATTTTATATCATATTCCGAAGCAAAACATCATCCGTTTGCAGAGCTTCCGGTTTTTTGTTGAATTATTACTGTGGGCTCTATTCGTTAGTCATTTAATGCCTATACAGATGTCGTTTGAGGGAAGGAACTTTGATGTTCTATCCGGAATTACAGCACCGGTTGTAGCGTATCTTGCCTATCGCAATGCCATTTCAAGACCTATACTCATTCTGTGGAATATTCTATGTCTTGGCTTGCTGATAAACATTGTCACCATTGCTATTCTCTCTATGCCAACCTCATTTCAGTATTTTATCAATGAGCCATCAAATACTATTGTCACTCAATTTCCGATTTCGTGGCTTCCAGGATTTTTAGTGCCGCTGGCGTACGGATTACATTTTCTCTCGTTAAGGAAAGAGTTAGCACTTAAGGGTTGAGGAGATAGAGATGAGGAGCGGACATTTCAGATTTCAGATTTTGAATTTTGAATAACTTGAAACCTGAAATTTGAAATTTCTATATTTAACTCATATGAAACTTCTCATTGACATCATCGGGTGGTTGGGATCCATCCAGGTAATTGCGGCCTATGGACTCAACAGTTATCAGAAACTCAAGTCAGACTCCATTTTGTTTTTATTGCTCAACTTAATTGGTGGCATTTGCCTGATCATCTACTCGTATTACTATGCGGCTTATGCCAATACTTTTATAAATATAGTTTGGGTAGTAATCGCTATTCCCGCTATTATTAAGTTCTTGAGAAAGTAATGTATCTGGCTCAGAAGAACATCGGTATACAGAAATGGGTGGCAGGTATCTCAGTCATTCTGTTGCTGGCAAAAACAACTGCCTACTTCCTTACGGGATCGGTTTCAATTATGACCGATGCACTGGAGAGCATTGTCAATGTGATTGCAGGATTTTTTGGACTTTATAGTTTATACCTCTCCGCCAAGCCGCGGGATGCCGATCATCCGTATGGTCATGGTAAAATAGAATTCGTCTCAGCCGCGTTAGAAGGCGGAATGATTTTCATTGCCGGCATTCTCATTTTATATGAAGCCGTAGTTAATGTTGCAATAAGAAGGAATGTAACGTGCGGAAACACCCATCAATAGAGTTGAGTGGACCGTTGAAAACGTATCCAGAAATCGGAAGCATGGGTTGGCTGAGGAGATGAGGAGTTAGTGGTGAGAGGTTAGAAGTTAGAATGAGGAAGCAATGGGCACCAGGCAACTTAAAAACTTAAACACCTAAACACGTAAGCACACACATCAACACATCTGCACATCAAAGTTACCCAATCTCTATCACTACATCGTCCGTTAATGGATGACCTACACAGGTAAGCACATACCCTTCATTGCGCTCTGATTGCGACAGGCCTTCTTCTTCATCCAACTTCACCTGGCCGGATAGAGCCCTTCCGCGGCAAGCAGTGCACAAACCACTCTGGCAAGAATATGGAAGATCAATTCCCTGATCGAGGGCAGTTTCAAGAATAGTACTGTTTGGCTGCACAGTGATCTTATACTCCTGACCATCGTACCGAATGGTTACTTCGCGGGCCACTAACTCGGTTGATACCGCAGCTTCTTTCTTTGCTTCTTTGTCAATAACACCCTGAACAAAGCTTTCTTTAAATATTTTTTCTTTCGGAATGTTTTGTTGGGCGAGCAAGGTTTCAGCATTCTTCATCATGCCTTCCGGGCCACACATGAGATAGGTAGTCTTTTCAAATCCCCAATTTGGAATGCGCTCAAAAAGCTTCGTCAACATGTCATGATTCAGCAATCCGGAATACCCCTGCCAATTCATAGGCGCATTATCTAACACATGAATCACATGCAACATTCCTTCATATGTAGTTTGCATCCGATCAAATTCACTTTTAAAAATGACGCTGTCAATAACCCGGTTACAGTAAATCAGTGAGAAGATACTATCCGGCTCTTGCGTTAATGTACTCTTGATGATCGACATCATAGGCGTAATTCCAGACCCGCCTGCAAACATGATCAGATGTCTTTTATTGGATGAATTAAATTCAGTAGTAAACTGACCCATCGGCTCCATCACCTTCACCACATCACCCACTTTCAGACTTTCATTCAGCCAGTTTGACATCAGCCCATTATCTACGCGCTTCACAGTAACCGCAGGGTTCTCATCAACAAAAGGCGAGGTGCATAATGAATATGCCCTACGCACATCT
>JAKEEN010000175.1 GCA_022616575.1 Flammeovirgaceae bacterium | reverse complement strand
TTGGTATATTAGAGGATGCTCACTTTTGGGTTGATAATAGCTATTGTTTTTTGTTGTACATGCCTGCTTTTTGCCCTTTATTTTTTTATGAAGTATGTAAGGGTCAAAAGATTTTTTTATTTAAGCACGTTCTTGAGTTAGGTTAATCAAATTAAATATGTATCTCCAGACCTTAAAACTACTGCTTACCACTGGGCTTGCAATTTCGTCAATTTCAATTCTATACCTTATTGTATGGGAAAAAGTAAATTGTGAGCTGACAGTGATAAACTTCATTTCAATCTTCACTTATTTTGGCGTCACCTTGTGTTGTCGATTACTCCTTAACAAATTAAAAGTGCAAGAATAATACTACCCGATATTCGGGCCTAATGAATGGTTTGAATGCATCCGGTACAAGCTGATTTATGGGCTATCTATAAATCAACCTAGAGGCACCTCAACGCCACCTTTTTCTATTTCCTTTATAAACGGATTGTCCTGGTTTGTTTCACCAGCATGAAAGGTGTGTATTTCCATGCGCGGATACTTGCGCAATATTTTTACAATTTGTTCGATGTCATGCGGAATGCTTCCGGTAAATTTCTCATCCCATAAGGCAACATCAATGTCTGAAAGTTCGTGGGCATTACCTTTTGCTATGGAACCGAACAAGATTGCTCGAGACGGATTGTAGCCATGGGCACGCAAGTCGCGTACCAGATCAGTTATCCTTTGCTTTGCAATGCGGATTGTAACCATACCCTGAGTTCGTCAACCTGTTTTATTTTCTGTTCAGTATAATCTTTCGTGGCGATTTTATAAAACTTGTCCTTATAATCCTGGTACCGGCCTTCCAGGTTCCAGGAGTTGACAATGCGTAAAAAATCAGTCTGTTCTGCTGAAAGTTTTAGTTCTGTTTGATTGTACAAGAACTCTAAATCGTGTACCCGTAGGGGTTCATTTTCAATGTTGTCCCGAGTCCAGTGAGCCTTCAAAAGTTTTTCGATTACTAAATGCGAGAAAAAGAGTGCATGGATAAACTGCCCGGCTTTGAATAGCGCCTCTACACTTTTCCAATCGCGTCCAGCCATAGTCAACCAATGTGCAATAATTTCTCTCTTACCCATTGTGTAAAGATAAGAAACCTCCGGGGCTGGCAGAAATTCTGTTCAAGTTGAAAATAGGATGGTTTATTTGGCGTGTGGGCGGTTTTACGGAATTTATTATTGAAAAAGCAACCCGCAAACTGAACCTGGAATCAACCTTTTCCTCCACCAAAAAATCCAACCAAATATTTTTTTCAGGACGTTTGATTTTTACCTTTGCGGTCTGATTTTAAGCCCTTAAAAGCCCCAATGAGCGATATTTCAAATCTTTTCAAAAAGTTCTCCCTCGTTCTTACAGCGCTTCTATATATCGCTTTTTCAACCCCTTCGTTTGCTTCTGAGGCGGAGGGTGAATCAACCGAATTTAATGCCAGCGAAGTGATTCTCCACCACGTGATGGATGACCATGTGTGGCATTTGTGGGACGGACATTATGGTACCATTCACCTACCCATTATTGTGTATTCGAGCGAGCGCGGGTTGGACCTTTTTTCATCATCGAATTTCTATGATGAACATCATAATGTAGTTGAGTATAACGGCTACAATCTCGAGCACAATCATATTTATTTATCTGGCAGTGGCGAACAGGTTTTTGATCTTTCAATTACCAAGAACGTAGCCATGCTCCTCATTAATGCAACTGTTTTACTTTTGGTGTTCCTTTCCGTTGCCAAAGGGTTTAAAAATAATGCCGGAAAAGCACCGAAAGGTGTTCAATCGTTCTTTGAACCCATTATCGTTTTTGTGCGCGATGAGATTGTAAAACCAAATATCGGGCACCATTACGAGAAGTATTTACCGTATCTGCTAACGCTGTTCTTTTTTATCCTGTTCGGAAATTTATTAGGACTACTACCGGGTGCTGCTAACCTTACGGGAAACATTGCCGTTACGCTGACGCTTGCCGTGCTAACCTTTATCATTACGAATGTAAGTGGTAACAAAGGTTACTGGAGTCACATTTTCTGGACGCCTGGTGTTCCGCTTCCATTGCGCATTGTAATTCTTCCGGTTGAGATCATCGGTATTTTCACCAAGCCGTTTTCATTAACGGTTCGTTTGTTTGTGGCGATCACTGCGGGCCACATTGTGTTGTTGAGTTTGATCAGCCTTGCCTTTATTTTCCAAAGCGTTACGGTTGGTTTTGTTTCGAGTTTGATTGTCCTGTTTATAAACCTCATTGAACTTTTAGTTGCCGGTATTCAGGCTTATGTATTTACGCTGTTCTCATCGTTGTACATTGGCATGGCTACGGAAGATCATGGGCATCATGACGGGCATTAAAGATATCCCTAACGTTCAGCTAAAGCTGAAGTTAGGGCTTGTTTCACTTAAACACATTATACTATGTTATTAGCACTTTTATTGGACATCAGCTATGCAATCATGGGCGCTGGCATTGGTGCTGGTCTTGCTGCAATTGGCGCAGGTATCGGTATCGGCCGCATCGGTGGCTCTGCGATGGAAGGGATGGCACGTCAGCCTGAAGCCTCTGGAAAAATCCAGGGTGCGATGCTGATCATTGCCGCTCTGATCGAGGTGGCTGCACTTTTCGCGCTTGTAATTTGCCTGTTGATCTCGTTCAAGAGCTAAAAAAGCCGAAAGCTTGTCCGGGCGTTTGGCCTGGACAAGTTTTTTTAAGTTGAAAAACACACGACATTAATAATAGCTATGGAACTTCTTACCCCCGGCACCGGACTCATCATTTGGCAACTTATTGTATTCATTGCCCTCTTCTTCTTGCTCAGTAAGTTGGCATGGAAGCCGATCATCAACTCATTAAAAGAACGCGAAACCTCTATTCAGGAAGCCCTTGATACAGCAGAGAAAGCGCGTGCTGAAATGGCGAAGCTTACTTCGGATAACGAAAGGCTTTTAAAGGAAGCCCGTGTAGAACGCGACAAAATTCTAAAAGAAGCCCGTGAAGCTTCCAATCGCATGAAAGACGAAGCTCAGTCTGATGCCAAGAAGACTGCTGATAAAATTGTAGAAGATGCTCGTGCCGCTATTAACATAGAAAAACAAGCAGCCCTTCGCGAAGTAAAAGAACAAGTAGCGCTTTTCTCAATTGAAATTGCTGAACGCCTGATGAAGAAAAATCTGGCAGCCGACAAAGCTCAGAAAGATCTGGTAGAAGGATACATTAAAGATTTAAAGCTTAACTAAGCATGGCAGAATCGCGTGTTGCTTCCCGGTATGTGAAGTCTTTGCTAACCTTAGCGGTAGAGCAAAATGTGTTGGATCAGGTGCATAACGATATGCAGTCCTTTGATAAGGTTTGCAAGGAGAGCCGTTTGTTCACTTTAATGCTTCGCAATCCGGTGATTAAGCACGATAAAAAGAAGGAAATTTTATACAAGATTTTCAGTGGCAAAGTTCACGGACTTACCCTTGCCATTTTTGATATCATTACCCGGAAAAACCGTGAACCGTTGCTTCCAGCTATTGCAGAAGAATTTCATGGTGCCTTCAATGAATACAAAGGCATCGGTAAAGCAACCGTAATAACGGCATCTCCATTAGATGCAGCGTTGCGTTCGCAATTTGAGAAGCTTGCAAAAACATTAAGCGACAGGAAACAAGTTGAAATTGAGGAGAAGATTGACGAAGATATGATTGGTGGTTTTATTCTGAATGTAAAAGACAGACAGATTGATGCATCAATTAAAAATAAGCTCAACGCATTACGCGTGAAGTTTAAGCAGAATCCATATATCAAAGAATTTTAGATTTACGATTTACGATTTACGATTTACGATTTACGATTTACGATTTACGATTTTAAATTACCACACACCCTAAACCCACACCTACGATTAACGAACAACAAATAACGATTAACGATATTATGGCAGAAATCAGACCCGAAGAAGTTTCAGCGATTTTAAGGGAACAACTTTCACAAGCACGCACCGAAGCTCAACTCGAAGAAGTGGGTACTGTGTTAACAGTAGGCGATGGTGTGGCACGTATTTACGGACTTACACAAGCACAGGCAGGTGAGTTGCTTGAGTTTGAAAACGGACTTAGAGCGATGGTGCTGAACCTGGAAGAGGATAACGTAGGTGCCGTATTGTTAGGCGAGTCTAAAGACATCCGCGAAGGTGATACAGTAAAGCGTACACGTCAGATTGCTTCTGTAAAAGTGGGTGATGGTATGTTAGGCCGTGTGGTGGATATGCTCGGTCAGCCTGTGGATGGGAAAGGCCCTCTTAAAGGCGATCTGTATGAAATGCCATTGGAGAGAAAAGCTCCTGGCGTAATCTTCCGTCAACCGGTAAACGAACCTCTTCAAACCGGTATTAAAGCGATTGACTCCATGATCCCAATCGGTCGTGGTCAGCGCGAGTTGATCATCGGTGACCGCCAGACTGGTAAGACTGCCGTTGCACTTGATACCATCGTTAATCAAAAGGAATTTTACGAAAGTGGTAAGCCGGTATATTGTATTTACGTAGCGATTGGTCAGAAAGCATCTACCGTTGCTAACGTGTATGCAGCATTGGAAAAAGCAGGAGCACTATCGTACACGGTGATAGTTTCTGCCTCAGCATCTGACCCGGCTCCCATGCAATTCTTTGCCCCGTTTACCGGTGCGGCTATCGGAGAATTTTTCCGTGATACCGGTCGCCCGGCATTGGTTATCTATGATGACTTGTCAAAGCAGGCTGTATCATACCGCGAAGTGTCGCTTCTGTTGAGAAGACCTCCCGGACGCGAAGCGTATCCTGGTGACGTATTTTATCTTCACTCACGTCTTTTAGAAAGAGCAGCCAAGATCATTAACAATGATGCGATTGCTAAAAACATGAACGACCTTCCTGCTTCAATCAAGCACCTGGTAAAAGGCGGTGGTTCATTAACAGCTCTCCCAATTATTGAAACACAAGCGGGGGATGTTTCGGCATACATTCCGACAAACGTAATTTCTATTACAGACGGGCAGATCTTCCTTGAAACCAATTTATTCAACTCGGGTATTCGTCCTGCGATCAACGTAGGTATTTCTGTATCACGTGTAGGTGGTTCTGCCCAGATTAAGTCGATGAAGAAAGTGGCGGGTACCCTGAAGCTGGATCAGGCGCAGTTTCGTGAACTGGAAGCGTTTGCCAAGTTTGGTTCTGACCTTGATGCAGCTACGAAATTGACGATTGAACGCGGCCGTAGAAACCAGGAGATATTGAAACAAGATCAGTATGCTCCGGTTCCTGTTGAAGAGCAGGTGGCGATCATAACCGCTTCAACTCGTGGCTACATGGACAAAGTACCTGTAAACAAAGTGCGCCAGTTTGAGAAGGAGTTTTTAGAAATTATGCGCGCTACACAACGCGGTACGCTGGACAATCTTCGCGCTGGAAAGTTTGAAGATGCCGATGTAGATGCGATGAAGAAAACAGCAACTGAGTTAGCAATCAGATATTAATAACTTGATTCGGTGATGTGCTGATTCGGTAATGCCGGTACCATCACCGAATTAATTCATCACCGAATTATCGAATTTAAGAGATGGCAAGTTTAAAGGAAGTAAAGAATAGAATTGGTTCTGTAGTTTCTACACAGCAGATTACCAAAGCCATGAAAATGGTGGCGGCTGCAAAGTTACGCAGATCGCAAGATCGTATTTTGCAACTACGTCCATACGTAAAAGAGTTAACTTCTATTTTACAGAATTTGTCTGCCGCACAAACTGACGGATTAGATAATTGGTATAGCCGGATGCGTGAAGAAAAGAGTGTATTGATTGTTGCCATTAGTTCTGATCGCGGCCTTTGTGGTTCTTTCAACAGCAATGTTTTTAAAGCAGTAATTCGGCTGGCTGAAGAAAAGTATGCTGCTCAATTTAAAAAAGGTAATGTTACCATTCTTCCAATTGGTAAGAAGGCCTTGGAATTTTTCACCAAGCGTAAATACAATGTAATTTCTGACTTTTCCATGATGCTTCATCATATCAGTTTTGAAGAGGCCTCAAAAGCCGGAGAATATGCGATGGAGAGCTTTAGGAGTGGTAAGTATGATAAAGTTGAGATTGTATACAACGAGTTCAAGAATGTGGCAACACAGATTTTGAGAACAGAGCAATTTTTACCTGTAGTTACACCAACGTCTGATAAGAAATCAACAACGGAAACGGATTACATCTATCAACCCAACCAAGAAGAAATCATCACCGGCTTGATACCGAAGTCATTAAAGACACAACTTTTCAAAGCCGTATTAGACTCGAACGCATCGGAAAACGGTGCGCGAATGACTGCTATGGATAAGGCTACTGAAAATGCCGGAGAACTGCTGAAAGAACTTCGCTTAACATACAACAGAACTCGCCAGGCGGCTATCACGAAAGAAATTCTCGAGATCGTGGGTGGTGCGGAAGCGTTGAAAGCATCGTAGTAGAAATTTTATATTAGAAAAATAAAAGTCCTGACGCTAGCAGGACTTTTTTATTTGAATCAGACCTTGAATGAGTTGACTATAAACTTGCCCAAATATTCAAAACACCATCTGCCAATTCAGCACTTCCAAAAAAAGCACCTGCTCCTAGTGTAACACTCTGCGGTGAGAGCTTACTCAATGCCAGCGGAAAGGCTGATACGGAAGTGAGGCTGTACATCAGTCCGATGCCTATGCATAATGGTATAGAGAGATATAGCGAGTCTGGCGCGAGGTAAGTAATACCAAGCAGGATTAATGTTCCCACCAGTCCGTAGTTCAGTGCTTTGTTTGTGCCTATACTCTTAATGTAATTAGAAAGGGGCCAGGCGGCAAGGGCAGCCACCACCAATATAAAAGTTACAAACCAGGAAGAATCACGGATGAATGAATTGTTGCCGACTTCTATCCATTCAGGCAGTAGATTTTTAATAACAGTGGTTACACTGCCAAGCAGCAAGCCGGCCAATAACACTTTGCCGAATTCACTGTGCTTCTCTTTTACTTCTTCGTAGTCACGAACAAACGAAACACTTCGTGTGCTCCGCTTGAAAAAATATCCTGTTAGAATAAGAAGCAGGCCCCCCAGTGCAAAGGTTGATACGGGCCCAATCCAATCAACGAAATCAACTACTTTATTTTCGAAGGCGTAAAGCAAATCGGTGGTTATCACCATCAAGGCCATGGCGGATGGCAATTCTTTTGCAGGAGCAAATAGCTCAAGCATGCTGTTAGCCGGACTGTGAAAAATATTCATGGAGATGAGCCAGATCACAATCATAAATGGTAATG
>JAKEEN010000174.1 GCA_022616575.1 Flammeovirgaceae bacterium | reverse complement strand
GAAGTGCTTTTTGAATTCTGGATTGTTCGCAATTTTTTCCATGAGTGGATCGGATTCAAGAAATAAGATAATCCAGTATTGCACATTGTCTTCTTTTGAAAAGAGTTTCATGTGTTCAATCGCTTTTTGCTGGTTGCCTGTATATGTGTAGTACGCGCTCAGGCCCAGGTTGCGATAAATGGATTGGTCTGTAAGCAAGCCGAACAATCGCAGGGCTTTGATCATGTTGCAGGCCTCACCCAACAACGTTCTTCAACTCGCATCACTCGAAGATGCCTTCTCCCGCGGGAGAGGGCAAGCTGAATTATCAGTTAACAGAAAAGAGGAGATGGGTGAGGCTAAACACTTTATCAAAAGTAGCTATTACTGAATAAATCAAAACCTGACAAAGCAGGATTAACAATCTATCCGATTAACCCTTACGATGTCCCCGGCCTGAACTCTTACCATGGCCACCGCCAGAACTACTACCACCAGAAGAATGGCCCTTACCACCACTCCTCTCCACCGACTTAAACTCACGTTGTTGAGAACCATGGTTCGAAGGCGTTACATGTTGTTGTCTGCCTGGCGAACGATCAAAGCTGCGCGGTTGCTCGTATGATTTTCGTTCAGAAATATTCGGTTTACTCCAACTATCCGAGCGACTCACAAAGGTATGTTCATCACGCTTTACTGAAGATGTTCTATCCATATTCGGTTTACGCTCCTGACTGCGGCTGTAACCCGTAAACGTATCATTTCTCCGCTCAACATAATTTGTCTTTTCTTTTACAATAGGCGTGCGACTGTTATTGTCCCGGCTGAACTTGCCTGCCTCATCTCTTTCACGACCGTTGAGATCCGTGTAGTGATTACGTTTGTCATAAGCATAATGATTTCCTCTGTCAACGTGCTTATCCTTACCATAACCGTAATGATTACCCCTGCCATGATGTTCACGAACCTTCACAATCTGCGTACGATGCCTGTCATAATACACCGATGAACACGTTCTGTGCGGACGGTAGATCTGCTGCGCATAAACAATTCTGTGCGTGTGACAAGGTGAGTAGTATGTTCTGTACGGATACCAATAGCTGTAGTAATCATAATACGCTATCGGTCTCCAGCTTATCCACCACACCGGACGATAGTGCCAATGCCAGGGGGATACCCACACCTCATAATAAGGACTATAGACATACTGCACCGAAGGCCATGCCCACACATTCACTACCACGCGCGAAGTACTATAGCCCGCATTCACACGCACTTCTTCCGTTGGCTCAATAATCGTTTCGATTCCATACACATCTTCATCACCCGTAATTTGCAACACGGCTTTGCCGTTGGCTAATTTTTCTAATTCAATCACTGCCACATCCTGGCTTTCGTTACGCGATAAAACAGCCTGAAGAATAAAGGCGTGAACGTTGCCTTCGTTGCGATCAATCACACGGATGTAATCAATTTCGCCATCACCATTCAGGTCGAGGTTGTTTACTTTCGAATCAGCTGAGTTGAGCAGGCGTTCAAATTCTTCCGGGGACTGCGACTTCTTAAAAAGTTCAAGTGCCCCTTCGAGGCTGAAATAATCACCCGGTACTTCCTGCCTGTCTTGCCCCACTGCCGCTATCCCTCCAGCCATCAGGAAAAACAACGACAGCATTTTTAATAGAAGCGTTTTCATAGCATTCATTGTTTATATAGATAGTAACGCAAAGAGCGCGCCAAAGGCTGAAATCGTTGAATGCAGGTTATTTGGAGGTATTTTTGCGTCATTGGCAAGATTGATAGCAGCGAAAATCATCCTGCAACCCAACATTCGAATTTCATCTCTACTGAATTCTCTAAGCACTCCCACTAACGATTGACGGATAACGAATCAACACACTCATGATCATAAGAATGCGGAGAATAAACCATATTCACCGCATAATTTGCGGATTTTACCTTGATTATGCGGCAAATAGTGAAAAACCGGCAAGCCGTTGGTCTCAATGAGCGACAAAGAAAAATGCTAACCAACTGATGGATGATTTCCAAGGCAAACTCACTTCATCCAAATGGGCTAAGATGAGCGACTGATCTGCAGACACCGCCTTTCGCGACATACAAGATTAAGGGTATTTTGGAGAAAGAAGAAGGCGGTGGGAGGAGTACGACCTACAGGTTGAGAAGTTGAGATGTGGTCACCCTGCGTCTGTCGAAGGAGATAACCTGTCCTCCGTCTTTGTACATGGTGCTTTTGTCTAAAATGATTTTTCTTCCGTTAAAAAATTTACTTAATTATAGTTTACAATTCAACCTGTCCATGACACAACCTGCTTCAGCCAAACGGAATGCAATACTATTCTGGATCTCTACTGTACTGTTCAGCGCCTTCATGCTCTCATCAGCCATTCCCAACATCATGTCTTCACAGGAGTGGGTGGATATCTTTAAGTGGCTGGGCTTCCCTTTGTATATGTTACCCTTTATTGGTATGGCCAAGTTACTGGGTGTGATCGCGCTGTTGGTTCCGGGTTTCCCAAGAATTAAGGAGTGGGCCTATGCCGGTTTGTTTTTCGATTTAACCGGGGCCACCTACTCAGCTCTTTCTGTTGGCGGATTTAATCCTCAAATGTTGGTGATGTTGGTGCCATATGGGCTGGGTGCACTATCGTATATATATCATCATAAAAGACTTAGCCGGTAATAACACATTAAATGGATAATTCAAGAGTGTTTAAAATGTCTTTTGCAAGTATCTATCCGTTATACATACAAAAAGCGGAGAAGAAGGGACGCACAAAAGCAGAGGTGGATGCCGTTATTTTTTGGCTAACAGGGTACAATAAACAAACGCTGCAACAACAAATCGACAAGAAAAGTGATCTTGAAACCTTTTTCTCCCAGGCACCACAAATGAATTCAAATGTTTCGAAAATAACCGGTGTAATTTGTGGATACCGTGTCGAAGAAATCGAAGACAAACTCATGCAAAAGATTCGTTACATGGATAAATTGGTTGATGAGTTGGCAAAGGGAAAGGCTATGGAGAAGATCTTAAGGAAGTAAAGTGAAGCAGGTATAATACCGCATGTGATCACAGTTTATTCTATCCTCAGCGAGTCTATCGGATTGAACATGGCCGCCTTCAGTGATTGATAACTTACTGTAAGAAGTGCCAGGAACAGCACCATCGCGCCTGCCAACATAAACACACCTGCATTCAACTCTATGCGATACTCAAAAGCACTCAGCCAGTCACGCATCATATACCAGGCCAACGGACATGCCAATATAAAGGCCAATACAACCTGTCGGGTGAAGGAAAGGGAAACCATCAAGAATAAATTCAGCGAACCGGCGCCTAATATTTTTCGAATGCCCAGTTCTTTGGTTTTACGCTCTACATGATAGTTGGCTAATCCTAAAAGCCCAAGACAGGCTACCAGAATGCTAAGCCCACCGGCCATTTGAAAAATCATGCCGGCCTTTTTCTCCGATACATAAAAGTTGTTTAACTGCTCTGAAAGAAAATGGTATTCAATGGGCGTTTCATGGTCAAACTTTTCACAAACCTGAGCGGCTCCCTCAATAAGATGTTGTGTATCGCCCGATACTTTTAGCGTAAAGTAATCGATGGGTTGAATCGGATTGTTGCGATAGCCAATAATGATGGGAGCAATTTTCTGGTGTAACGACTGGAAGTTAAAATCTTTCAACACGCCCACTACGCTAACTGTCCACAGCCCTCTTCGTGTATTGATGCGCAGCACAGTCCCGATGGGGTTTTTCAAATTCAAGGCCTCCGCAGCGGAAGCATTGATCACTACATTCAGGGAGTCAGCTTGGCCGTTTCCTGAGAAAAAGCTTCCCGCACTAAGTTGAAGCTGATAGGTCTTTAGCATGTCTTCATCAAATCCCATGAAATAGGTTTCAAGCGAGTCGCTCGTGGCGTTGGCTCCATGTGCGTTCTGCACATACACCTTGCGAATGTTTTTCCATTCGCCAGGAACGCGTGAAGAAACTGCTACCTGCTGCACGCCTGAAAGTTTTGAGAATTCGTTTTTCATGGCTTGAAACTGATTGCGCACGGTGCCGCTGTTGATATCGATGATCATGAGTTGATCTTTATCAAAACCAATGTCTTTCGTTTGAATAAAATTGATCTGGTTGCCAATCACCAGGGTAGAGACAATTAACACAATGGTGATCATGAACTGAAATACCACAAGCGAAGTGCGAAGATTAAATTTACCAGTGGTAAATACAGACTGGCCTTTTAATGTTGTAATGGGTTTTAGTTTTGATAAACAAAAGGCCGGGTAACTTCCGGCAATCACACCAATGATCAGCGTGATCAGAAGAAGTGCTGGCATAAAATCGCCTATTGTTTGAAGGGAGAGATCAAAATGTTTTCCGGTAATTGCATTAAAGAAAGGAAAGCACAAGTCCATCATCACAATAGCCAGCAGCATAGAGACTAAGGTGATCACAAAAGCTTCTGTTAAAAATTGAAAGATGAGTTGTGTTTTAATAGCACCGGCTACTTTTCGGATTCCGATTTCTTTTGAACGCGAAGCGGCTTTTGAGGTAGTTAAATTGATGTAGTTAATGGCAGCGATGAGTAATAAGAAGATCGCCATGCTGGAAAAGATATACACATACGAAAGCCGACCGTGTACTTGCTCTGCGCCTGATTGAATATCAGCCGAGTGCAGATAAATATCCTGAATGGGCTGAAAGGCAGTGGCTTGAAATGCCGCATCGGGGCCCCAATGCTTCTTCATAAACTCAGGCATCTTTGCCTCTAATCCCGTAACCGACTTTTCATCTTCCAACACCACATAAGTAAAAGCACCGAAATCCTGCCAGTCATTTATATAGGTATTCCACTCTTCATTTTCACTT
>JAKEEN010000173.1 GCA_022616575.1 Flammeovirgaceae bacterium | reverse complement strand
TATGCTCTTGGATTGCCGGCAATCTTATCTACACCGTAAGGCTTCTTCTCTGCATCGGCTGGCCCGATCTGAAGCAATTGAGAGAGTTTGCTTTGCGGATCGTTCATGTCACCAAATACAATAGCCCCAGTTGAACAAGCAGCCGCACAAGCAGTTACTACCTCACCATCTTTCAATGGCCTTCTTTCTTTCTTGGCTGTTAATTTTCCTGACTGAATGCGTTGCACACAGAATGAACATTTTTCCATGACACCTCTTGATCGAACCGTTACATCCGGGTTCAACACCATTTTTCCAAGGTCAGTATTCATGGCAGGGTTCGCATCAGCAAACTGCTTATTATCATGATACTTAAACCAATTGAATCGTCTTACTTTATAAGGACAGTTGTTGGCACAGTAACGTGTACCGATACAACGGTTGTAAGTCATTTGGTTGAGACCCTCTGAGCTGTGCGTAGTGGCAGCTACCGGGCACACCGTTTCACATGGTGCATTGTTACAATGCTGACACAACATTGGTTGGAATACAACTTCAGGATTTTCTGAAGCAATTTCCATTCCTTTCCAATCTTCTACATTCGCATCACTCGAGTAATAACGGTCTATTCGCAACCAATGCATCTCGCGTCTGTTGATTACTTCCTGGCGACCTACTAAGGATACATTGTTCTCAACATTGCATGCTACCACACAGGCACCACAACCATTACATGTATTCAGGTCGATGGCCATACCCCAGTGGTGATTTTTATATTCGTGGCCTTTCCACAAAGAAAGCTCTCCCGGATCTACTTTGTGATCAGGATCTTTCCATGTAGCCACTTTGGGATCAAACTGATTTTGTACGGCCT
The DNA here is from genome assembly GCA_022616575.1 of Flammeovirgaceae bacterium. Taxonomy (GTDB): domain Bacteria; phylum Bacteroidota; class Bacteroidia; order Cytophagales; family Cyclobacteriaceae; genus JAKEEN01. The sequence goes on along the minus strand of JAKEEN010000173.1, from coordinate 5,763 downwards.
CCGGATCTTTGGCAAACTCCTCTAAAGAATATTCGCGCACAACAGTCTGACGCCCCATGTAGGTTTCATGTGTTTGTGTCTGCGCGATTTGATATTCTTCATCCGTGATTTCGAATTTTACATCCGATACATTGTAGCTCAGAGAGCCATTCACCATGCTAACTAATGCAAACGCATTGATCCCTAAATTATCGGCAACTTTTCCGGCTTTTGTACGACCGTATCCTAACGCGATTGAAATTGTATTTTCGGGCTGGCCGGGCTGAACAAGTACCGGCAAGGTTACTGTTTTTCCATTGGCAGTAATCGTGGCCTTTCTTGTCATGCTTTCGCTGAAGCTAATGCCGGCCGCTTTAGCAGTTTTAGGAGAAACACTTACATAATGATCCCAAACTGCTTTTGAAATCGGATCAGGCAGCTCTTGCAACAGTGGGTTGTTAGCTTGTGACCCATCCCCCACGGTTAAGCTTTCATGAATCACTAACTCTGTGCCTGTGCCTTTCGAAGCATAGTTTGTGGCAATCGCATTAGCTGCTCCATTTACATCACCCGCGAAAGTAACCGATGTTGCCTCCACAGGTAATTCAAGTACACCATCAAACAAAGACTTATCCCAGAAGGATTGGGTATCTAAAGTCTGGCCTGTGTAAAAACGAGCAATCCAATTCTTTTTAACAAATTCAAAATAGTTGGCATCGGGCTCTCCGGCCCATACGATAAAGGTATCTTGGGCTGCACGTGTTTTAAAGATTGGTGTGATAGCAGGTTGCGCCAGGCTAAAATGATTTTTCTTTGGCTCTGCATCATTCCATGCTTCCAGGTAATGATGATCTGGAGCTTTTACACCGGCTAAAGTTCCTGTTTCATCTTCTTTGTAAGAAGTAGAAACTGAAAGTGAAATATTTTTTAACGCAGCACCCAGCTTCTCACCCATCGGATGATCATACACCGGGTTACAGTTGTAGAATATCAATCCATCAATTTTTCCACCCTCTGCGTCAGCAATTAATGCTGCCATAGCTGCATCATCGCCCTGACGATAGTAAACAGGGAGGTGCGGAAGAATGGTTGATCCATAATTGCCCAACATATCGTTGATGGCATTGACAATCAACTGAACTGCTTTATCATTTGAGCCAGCTACAACAACTGACTTACCCCGGTTGGCCCAAAGTTCCTCAGCAGCTTTTTGAAGATATTGTTTTTCAACGCCTCCTGAAACACTTGGTCTTCCTGCTTTGGCCGCTATGTAGTTATATAGCTGAACAGTAACTGCCCCTTCTTCGGATGGTTTAATTTGAGTTCTATAGTCAGCATTAGCACCGGCTAATGAAAGATTTGACTCGAACTGATAGTGACGTGACATTTCCAATTTCTTCTCACTCACTTCGCGGGTTTGTCCATACTGTTTTGTGATTTCAATCGGTGCCACCCAGGTGCCCAGGAAATCTGCTGCAATACTGACAATAACATTTGCTTTGCTGAAATCATACGAAGGAATCATGGCTGAGCCAAAACTTTCTTCGTTTGCTTTTAGCATACCGAATGCTGAAACAGCATCATATTGAACTACTTGCGTAGTTGGATAAGCGGCCTTGAACTTTTCTAACGCTGCTTTTGTACTCGGACTAATAATAGAATGGGAAACAATTCTGATTTGTCCGCCCTTGCCATTGATCTCCTGAAGTTTTGCGATTACGGTATCGTCTACATCTTCCCAGGTTGCGGATGATGAACCTAATTTTGGTCCTCTCAATCGTGCATTATCATATAAAGAAAGAACCGATGCTTCAACCTGAGCACTTGTACCGCCTTTTGTAACATTTGAAAGTGTATTTCCATCTACTTTAATAGGCCGGCCTTCACGTGTCTTGACAACGATGCTGCAATAGTCACCTCCGTTTATATACGTAGATGCATAGTAGTTCGCAATTGTTGGTTCTGTGTCTAACGGCTTATTTATATATGGAATCGCTTTTCGAATCGGTGCTTCACAGGCTGCCAGGGTTACGGCAGACATACCAAAGCCCATCATCTTTAAAAAGTCCCTGCGGGAATGATCTATATTTTCTTCAGGACGCGGAGCTGCAAATTCATTGTTGGCATGCTTCACGAACTCAGGAGAGTTAGCAAGTTGCTCAAGTCCCTTCCAATAAACCTTCGTTGATTCTTTCTTCATATTAAGAACGTATCGCGATGCGTTTAAGCAAATAATTCAAATCAATAATGACACTTGGCACATTCCAATCCACCAATGTCTTCCACTTTCATGGCTTCCTTGCTGGACTTATTATGGAGTTCTACCAGTTTGTCGTAGTAGGCATTGCCTTTGGAGTTTACATCTGTTTTGCGGTGACAATCAATGCACCAGCCCATGGTTAATAAAGAATGTTGGCGGACAACCTCCATTTCTTCAACAGGGCCATGGCAGGTCTGACATTCTATGCCGCCTACATTGACGTGTTGTGCATGGTTGAAGTAGGCAAGATCAGGAAGGTTGTGGATACGTACCCATTCGATAGGTTTTGCATTGGGGCCGAATGATAATGTCTCTGCATTCCAGTCTGCGGCTGCCCAAATTTTCTGGATTTGAGGTGATTCTGTTTTTACTGCGCGATGGCAATTCATACAGATATTAACAGAAGGGATTGTTGCGTTTTTATTTCGAAGCGCGCCTGTATGGCAGTACTTACAATCAATTTCGTAGTCGCCTGCATGAAGTTTGTGCGAGAACGCAATGGGCTGCTTCGGGGCGTAACCTTGCTGCACACCAATCGACAACAATCCATTAATTACGGCTTTGAAACCAAGTGTAGCCACAATAAATGCTACGAGGAAAATAAAGCCAGAACTTTTGGTTATGGATGCGATCGAAATCGGGGAATGAACAACTTCCTTTTCTTCGTCAGATAGTTGACGCTGATCGAGGAAACGCTTAAGTGCTGATAATAAGAATCCGAGGATGACCACTAATAAGACAAGAATGGTGACCATTCCTATTAAGATAACATTCAGATATTTTGAAGGAAGCCCTCCTTCTGCCTGACCTCCGGTGGTTCCGGCTGCTGGAACAGCAACAACTTCTGGCCCTTTATCAGACTCAGCTTTCACATACGCAAGAATGCTCATGATCTGGTCATCCTTTAAGCCTGTGAAAGCAGTCATCTGAGTTTTATTGTACTCCGCATATAATTTATTGGCGTACTCATCGCCACCGGCAATCACTGCCGAAGAGTTCTTTACAAATGATTTGATCCAGTCTATCGATGGAACACGGTCATACACATTGGCTAATGCGGGTCCTACCAATTTCTCATGTACCTTATGGCATGTTTTGCAATTCGCTTTGAAGAGTGCTTCACCTGCGCTGATGGCCGCAGCGTCCGTTGGAATATCTTGGGCGAATGAAAGGGTTGAAATGGATACTAAAAAAACAAGCGAGAGAAAACGAAGAGCGGCCTGGGTAGAATGTTTTGTCATGTTAGGTTTAGTAACTGTATTCACAGGTGTCACAAATCTACTATCGGATGTCATTTTTTCAAATATTATTTTTGATGACAGTCCGCACGTAGTACTTCAAAAAATTCTCACGAAAGTAAGCAAGGAAAACGGATGATGAAGGTAATACTAAATAATTTAGAATAAGTATAAATAACTTAAAAAATGTCGCCTTTTGAATACATAAGTGTACTTATCTCGATCATACTTGGTCTTGGTATTACCATTCTGTTAACTGGTTTTGCCGAGCTGATCAGGCGCTGGTCTAAAGTGGTATTGTTCATTCCTTATCTCATCTGGATCCTGCTGGTTTTCATTCTTCACCTTCAGGAATGGTGGGAAACTTATTCATTGCGTGACCGTGAGTCGTGGTCATTACTCCTATTCTTGTTCGTGATCTCTTACCCGATCATTCTTTTTATTCTGGCCAACTTATTTTATCCACATCAGTGGCCGGAAGACAAAATTGATTTGAAGGAATACTACTTCGAAAACTGCCGGAAGTTTTTTGCCCTGGTTTTAACACTCAGTTTGATAAGCTTATTACAGAATTACTTCCTAAGCGGAATACCCATCTATGAACAGATTGTACAGTTTGCTGTGTTCGTTCTTTTTTTCTTATTGTTGATCTTTCCTTCTCGCAATCTACTCTTGCATAGCATTGTAGCTATTGTGTTGGCGCTTACGCTGATTATTAGTTTTACATTTAATCCGGAGGAGTTGCAGTTGAAATAGCTTCGAGCTGCGAGCTTACGGAGCATAAACTCGCAGCTCAAAGCTCGTAGCTCCTCTCAATCCCTAACCCAAACAAAGCAAAGTCATATTTGACCGGATCAACAGGATCAAGCTTTCTTAAATTGTTCGTTAATTCAAGAGCTGTTTGCCAGTCCACTTGTTTTCGTTTGATAAGTTTGAGTTTTCTGGCAACACGTTCTACATGCACATCGCACGGGCAAACCAACTGAGCGGGCTTGATGTTTTTCCAAATTCCAAAATCTACTCCGTGGCTGTCTTTTCTTACCATCCAACGCAAGTACATGGCTAATCGCTTGCAGGCTGACTTGCGCTCAGGAGTTGAAATATGTTTTCGGGTTCGGGCAGGTGCATCCTCTAAAGAGAAAAATAAGTTGTGAAAACGTATAAGGCCTTGTTCAATAGTCACATCGGCAGTGTCTACTTGAAAAGCGCTTTCAAGTGTATCATATTTTTGATAATAGCTTTTCAGGAACTCTATAAAATAAAGAGCATCGGTAGCATTAAATGTGCGGTGTTTAAAGGTCAGCAACGACTCCAAATCTTTAGAAGAATGATCCAATACAAAATGATGCGGGTCATTTTCCATCCGCTCTAAAAGGTCATTGCATTTATTTATGATGGTAACCCGCTGTCCCCAGGCCAGCACAGCCGCGAAGATCCCGGCAATCTCAATGTCTTGCTTTTTCTTAAATCTGTGAGGAATCGAAATCGGATCATTCTTGATAAATCCGGGCCGGTTAAATTCACCTGCTTTTTGATCTAAAAATTCCTTTACTTGTAATAGATTTTTCACCCTCAAAATTACATTCCTGTGTTGTTCAAGATCATCTTTAGAACCGGAATTGTCATCCTCATTCTTATTCTTTCTTATGGAATTTATTACGCCTGGCGGGCCTTCCCCATTATCAGCGGCTTTGGGGCAAAAGCTCTGTGCTCTTGTGCCTTAATAGAAGGAAGAAATCCCGAGGATGTAATTAAAAATGAATTAGCCTCCCCTTCTATACTAAAACTTGGTAGTTTTTCAATCAACTTAACTGATTCGTCAGTCACCGGAAGTGTTTTTGGTCTCGCCAAAAGAAAAGCCATTTTCCGAAAAGGACTTGGCTGCACGTTGATTGCCGGAACAACGGAGGATTTTGTCAGGAGTCAAAAAATTTCGGTGCCACCAAAACCCTCCCTAAATCCTGATACAATCTCATGGCCCATGGGGGACTCCCTTCCCGGTGTCGTCCCTGAAGGGATCGATATGGCCAAACTCAATTTGATTCTCGATTCAACTATGCTTGACCAAAAAAATCGCAGAGTTCGGGCTGTACTTGTTCTTTATGAAGGCCAACTTGTGGCTGAAAAATACGCGCCTGGCTTTTCGAAAAATTCGAAACACCAGGGTTGGAGCATGAACAAAAGTATTAACAGCGCCCTGGTTGGAATTTTATCAAGGCAAGACAGACTGAATGTTGTTGAGCCAGCTCCCATCAAAACGTGGAGGGACGATGAACGAAAAGTCAT
>JAKEEN010000172.1 GCA_022616575.1 Flammeovirgaceae bacterium | reverse complement strand
GTATCGGTGCTCTCTGACATACCGATGGCCGATCGATGCCTCAGTCCATAGTGCGGAGGAAGGTTATCATTCTCACTAACAGGCAATACACAGCGGGCAGCTTTTATTCGTCCGCGGTGAATAATAATAGCGCCATCGTGAAGAGGACTCAATTTATGAAAGATGGAAAGAATCAATCGCTTATTTACTTCGGCATCTAAAGGTTCCCCCGTTTCTATATAAAATTTCAATTCTGTTTCACGCGAAAAAACGATGAGAGCACCTGTCTTGGTGGCCTTCAATGTTTTGGCTGCTTCAATCACCTGGTGTACATCAAATTCATCGTGATAATCGTGTCGCCAGTTGGCCAGCGTTTTGAAAAAATTCTCCCTGAATTCAGTTCCCCGGCCAATCACTAATAAGAATTTTCTAATCTCGGGTTGGAAGAGAATAATCATAGCTAATACACCCACACCCATAAATTGTCCGAGTATGTTGGCAAGTAATTCCATTTCGGATGCCCTTACAATCAAATAGATAAGGTATAAGGCAAGAATTCCTAAAAAGATGTTTACTGCAATGCTTCCGCGAATCAATTTATAAACCTGGTAGAGCAGAACACTCACTAAGGCAATGTCAATGAAATCAACCCAGCTTACGTCCAGAAATCCTAATTTGAACAAGAAAATCATCAATACAAATGTAATTGAATGTGCTTAAGTGTTTGAGTGTTTATGCGTTTAAGTTTGCTTTTGTAAACAGTGCAATGGCATCTTTGGCTTCTTTTGCATCATGAACCCGTAAGATGTTTGCACCCTTCATCAAAGCCATGGTGTTTACAACGCTTGTTCCATTGAGAGATTGTTCTGGGGTGGTTTGAAGGGTTTTCCAGATCATTGATTTTCTTGAAAGGCCGACTAATATAGGTTGTGGATGAATTTTAAAGAGGTCTAAATTTTTTAGGAGTTGGAAGTTTTGCTCGGCAGTTTTAGCAAAACCGAATCCCGGATCAAGAATAATATCGTAAACCCCTAATAAACCTAGTTGATAGACTTGCCGATGAAAAAAACCTGAAATTTCTTTAGCGATATTTTCATAGACACTCAGCCCCGTCATAGTTTGAGGGGTACCCCTCATGTGCATGAGAATATACGGAACTTTGAGTTCACCTGCGACCTCAAACATCTTTTCATCTAACGTTCCGCCTGAAATGTCATTGATCATTTGAGCACCTTCAGATACAGCCGCCCTGGCTACACTGCTTCGAAAAGTATCAATTGAAATGATACTTTCAGGAAACTGTTTTGTAATGAATTGAATGGCAGGAACAACACGAGCCAATTCCTCCTGCTGAGAAATGTCTTCAGCGCCCGGCCGCGAAGAATACCCACCGATATCCAAGAAGTCGGCCCCCTCGGCCAACATCTTTTCAGCCTGTGTTAAAATTTCTTTTTCGGTTTGAACGCGGCTGCCCGTATAAAAACTATCAGGCGTTATGTTAAGAATACCCATTATTTTAGGTATAGACAGGTCAACGATCCGCCCGCCAATGTTGAGTGTTTTGTTTGATGAAAATACTTTACTTTGCGCCACTTGTTATGAACGAAAAAACATCCACCGAATATAAAGAGGTAATTGCCCAGTGCAAAGAATTGTTTGCCAAGAAAACAAAAGATTATGGTACAGCCTGGCGTGTATTACGGTTGCCATCTATAACCGACCAGATTTTTATTAAAGCCCAGCGCATCCGCAGTATTCAGGAAAAGGGAATGCAAAAGGTGGACGACCCCATTCGTGATGAGTTTATCGGCATTATTAATTATTGTGTAATCGCTATGATACAGATGGACTTGGTAAGTTCAGAGAAAATGGAGATGAGCTATACAGAACTTCAGCCGCTGTACGACAAAGCAGTAAATGAGACCTTTCAACTCCTCCAAAATAAAAATCACGACTATGCTGAAGCCTGGCGCGATATGCGCGTGAGTTCAATCACGGATATAATTCTTATGAAATTGTTAAGAGTGAAACAAATTGAAGACAATCAGGGTAAAACACTGGTGAGTGAAGGTGTAAAGGCAAATTACCAGGATATGATTAACTACTCGGTTTTTGCGCTAATTCTGGCCTCAAACTCCAAGCCTCAGGCCTCAAGCTGAGAGTATATTGCCTGAAGCTTGTAGCATTTAATAATAGATTTGAAATCGTATTTAATACAGATTCTTAAAAACGCATGTTTAGAAAATTCACCGACCCCTTCTCCCGCATTTTTGTTGGCGGATTATTCATTTTCTCAGGGCTGATTAAATTGAATGACCCGGTTGGAACTAAAATTAAATTGGAAGAATACTTTGAGGTTTTCTCGCAGGACTTTACTTCTCACTTTCATTATTTAATTCCGTGGGCGCTTGAAATTGGAATGTTCCTGGTGGCGCTGGAGGTGGTACTCGGTTTTGCCGTACTCCTTTATTATAGAATGAATCTCACCGCCACGGTTCTGTTGTTGCTGATGATTTTCTTTACGTTCCTTACTTTTTATTCAGCCTATTTTAATAAGGTCACTGACTGTGGCTGTTTTGGTGATGCTATTAAACTCACTCCATGGGAATCATTCTATAAAGATGTAATTCTGATGATTTTTGTTCTTCATCTTTTCTGGTATCGCAAAACATATCAGTCAGTATTGCGGACAATGGAAGGCCATGCGGTAATAGGTAGCATAACAGCGATCAGCCTATTCTTAGGTGTCTATGCAATTCGTCATTTGCCCTTCATCGATTTCAGAGCGTATAAAATTGGAAATAATATTCCGCAGCAAATGCAACCACAGGAGTCACCGGTAATCGAATATATTTTTGACAAGAATGGTACAGAAATCAGATCGCTAAAATTTTTATCTGAAACAGAGGGTTATACGTATGTGAACTCGCGTGTTCTCAATGAAGACAAGACTGTTCCAAAGATTACTGATTTTGCCGTTAGCACAATTGAAGGCGAAGACATTACCCAAAAAACATTTGAAGGAATAAAGTTGTTGATCGTTATTTACGATGTAGGCCATGCCTCCATTTCAAATATGGAAGAGATTAGTAGCCTGATTAAAAGCCTGGACGGTAAAGTAGAGGTGATGATGCTCACTTCGTCAAGTGAGCAAGAGTTCGAAGCTTTTCGACATGAACATCAATTGGCTGCTCCCTTTTATTTCTGTGACGCTACGGTATTGAAAACCATTGTGCGCTCAAATCCTGGAATCACACTTTGGGTAAATGGAATGGTGAAGGGCATGTGGCATCACAACGACACACCCGATATGAGTGAAATCGAAAGAAATATATC
>JAKEEN010000171.1 GCA_022616575.1 Flammeovirgaceae bacterium | reverse complement strand
GGAGTTGGCCGCAAAAGAATTTATCTATGAAGGATATAAGGACAAAGACTTCCAGGAAAATGGAACCAGTAAAGTAATAACCCGCTTCAACCAAAGCCTGGCAGAGGCCAATGAAACCCTGCGCATTATATCTGCCAGCTCATACTTAGACGACCCGGAAACCAGTCACCTGGTAGTATCCCTCTTTGAATCAAAGGCAATAACGCAGGGGTTTATTGAGGCAAAAGACTTATTAAAGAAGCGGGGGTTTAAAGATTTCGGGCTTGAAGGTTCGTTGCGGGCAGCTATTCATCAGATCGAAAACTCATCGCTTGACTATGACCGGTCAACCATGCTAACCCTGCGAAGGCATGAAAAAGATTTCTTCCTGCGCAAAGACCTGAAATACCAAAAAGAGTTTAACGATGTGATCACCTTATTCAGTGATGCGTTGAGAAGAAACGGAAATGATGAATTGCTTACCCTGTTAAGTAACTATCAAAATGAATTCAACCAGGTTGTTGAGATTGAAAAGGAAATAGGGCTTCATAATCAGGATGGCAAAAAGGGTCTGTTGTTTGCCGAGCTACAAAATGTACGCGCAGCTATCGATACGATACGCGTTAACGTACACCAACTTACAGAAGCACAAATTTCACAATCCAAAACCCTGCTTATCGTTATATTCTCATTCCAACTTATTGCAGCAATTGCCCTGGCCTTCACGTATTCAAATGTGCTTACTTCAGTAATCAAGGAAATCCGGACTACCATGCGTCAATTAGCCGAAGGCATTTTTCCTGCTCCTCTTTCGGTGCGCAGCACAGAAGAAATCGGCCAGACAAAAACGGCCATCAACCAGTTTTTAGAACGACTCAAAATTGCTACTACCTATGCCGAAAAATTAGGGAGTGGGGAACTTCATGCCCTGTACGATGAGCGGTACCATGATGATGTACTCGCTAAAGCGCTTGTAACGATGCAGAAAAAACTGGCAGAGGCTGAAGCGAACCAGGCAAAAACTAACTGGCATAACGAAGGCGCAGCCCGCTTCAATGAAATTCTAAAGAGTGAAGCCGGAAATATGAGTGCGTTGGGTGATTCTATACTCAAAGTTTTGATCGAGTATCTCCAGGCGAATCAGGGTGCGCTCTATGTTATCAATAAAGAGGAGAAGTGTTTTCAACGTATTGCCACCTATGCGTATGGAAAGAAGAAGTTTGTTGATGAACAAATTGATTTGGAATCTGGCCTGACAGGCCAATGCGCCATGGAAGGCGAAACCATCTATTTAAAGGAAGTACCAAAAGAGTATGTAAAAATCACCTCCGGACTGGGCCAGGCTACCCCACAAAGTGTTTTGATCGTTCCACTGAAAGTGAGAGAAGAAGTGAATGGTGTTATCGAATTGGCATCGCTAAAAGTTTTTGACGCACACCATATCAGCTTTGTAGAGAAAATTGCTGAGAACATTGCGTCCATTTTATCAGGTCACCAAACAGCGCTTCAAACAAAGAGGCTTTTGCAGGAGTCTCAACACCGGGCGGAAGCACTTGCCCAGCAGGAAGAAGAGATGCGTCAAAACGCAGAAGAACTCCAGGCCACGCAGGAAGAAATGGAACGACAGCGCAGGCAGATGGAGCAAGAGATCATTGCGCTGAAGGAAAAATTAAACCCGAAAAAGTCATTAGACTTTTTGCACTGTGTGTCAGACGATGCAAGCATGTCTGACTGTGACTGGAAACGTCATCAACTGACGATTGAAAATGAATGAAATAGACTCGCACTTGATTGTAAGCTTTGCTCCATTTTCAATGTCAGGGTTTATTTCTTATAAGCAAATTTGAAATAAATAAGCAGGGCACTGAGTACACAGATAATGCCATTGCAGATAATCACCGGCCACAGGTCAAGGTAGGCTCCATACACTAACCATACAATCGTGCTGGAGAAGACAATCAGCATCATGGCCAGGCTTAAGTCTCCTACGCTTTTCGTTTGCCATACTTTATACACCTGGGGTATAAACGTGATGCTGCTTAAAAATGCCCCGGCATGCCCAACCCAATTAATCCAATTCATAAAAGATGTTTACTTGTTATTCAAAATTAACCTAAACATTGGGATTCGAAGCATCAGAAATTATTCAAAATAAATCATCTCTGCATTTTTCGGATTAGCCAGATATGATTGCACCAGGCTTTGTACTACCGGTGTTTCGATTCCTGTTTTAATAAATTGTTTCACGGAGGCCAGTTCCGTCAACTCCATCTTCTTGTCATAAAATCCGAAACCCACATAGGCGCCCTTTTCAATCAACACAATTGATTTTTCTCCGTGACTCCTCCCTTTCCCGATAATTCCGACAGTCTCCTGGTTTCCTGAGAACGATTCCTTCGCTTTCAATACACGCTTATTGTATTTCCTCGGGCTCTCGATATTCATACAAGCACCCCGGCAAATTCCTGTTTGATAATCAAAGCATAATCCTTTGGAAACCTGCAGCCCGCTTAATTTCGGACAGAGATCAAACTCCCGAACTTTCTCCCATAAAAAATTCCATGCATCGCCTTTCATACTAAATCGCACCAAAGGTCTGCTGCCACGTGCTACTGTATTCACAGCAAAACGTAAATACCCATTACGATCTTCATAATCAAAAATACCCCATTCTTCGACCCGATACTTTTGTGCCAGGTTATATTTCGGCCAAAGTCTTCTGATTTCCTGCGATTCAAAAATGAGTGCTATCAATTCGTTCCCCGTAAGCTCATAGGTGATGTGATGTATCTCATCCCTGATTTTTGAACGGTTCCATTCGCGGGCATCACCGGTGAAATGACCCGCAATTCTTTTTTTAATGTTTACTGCTTTGCCTACATAAATAACATGGCCCCGCGCATTCTGAAAATAATACACACCCGGTTTGGCGGGTAATCGATCAAAATCTTCTTTCGGCAAATTGGGCGGGAGAATTGTTTCCCCCGAATTTCGCTTCAACACCTTAGCGATGTAGCCGGAATTATCACGCTTCAGTAACTGATCAAACAATTTAGCGGTTGCACCTGCATCGCCTCCCGCCCGGTGACGGTCTATTATTTTTATTCCAAGACTTTCAGCAATGCTCCCCAGGCTATAAGAACGCAGTCCGGGAATTATTTTACGGCTTAGCCGAACCGTACATAATTTTTTTGATTGCCAGTTAATACCCACTTGTTCAAATTCTTTTTTCAAAAAAGAATAGTCAAAGTGAGCATTATGCGCTACAAAAATCCGTCCATCTAATTTTTCATGAATCTCTTTAGCTACTTCTTCAAACGGAGGGGCTTCAAAAACCATTTGCTGTGTAATGCCGGTAAGGCCGGTGATGTAAGAAGGAATTGATCGGCCCGGATTTATTAACGTATGATAGTGATCCTGAATGTGAACCCCATCGTGATACCAAATGGCAATTTCGGTAATGCGATGATACGCTGCGTACCCACCCGTTGTCTCAATATCCACAATCGCGTACATGGTCTTAAAGTTAAAAAGTTTAACGTTTTAAAGTTCAAAAGTAAGGGCATCAGTCAACTATTAACTTTAAACTTTTAACTTAGAAGTTTCGCTTATGATTATACGGTTTTTCTTAACAGGTGTGGCGGTATTGTTAACTGCTTATTTGCTCCCAGGGGTTGATGTTACAGACTACTGGACAGCCCTACTTGTTGCCGCAGTGCTTGCCCTGGCTAATATTTTTGTAAAGCCTCTGTTGATTCTTTTCACCATTCCAATCACCATACTCACCTTAGGATTGTTTCTTCTGGTGATCAATGCGCTTATGATTTTGTTTGCCGATTACCTGGTGGATGGATTTGTGGTTGATGGGTTTTGGTGGGCTCTTATCTTTAGTTTAATTCTCTCTGTTTTCAATAGTTTATTTGATGACCTATTGAAAGAAAAGAAAAAGAAATCATGAGAATCTTAGCCTCACCCTACCCAGGTTTTCCAGATAGTAAAATTTGGTATACCCCTCTCCCACTGAGAGGATTTGTCAATTGGCTAATCATGTTAATTGGGGTGAGGCTCAGTCGTAATGCTTCTGTTAAACTTTCTAAAAAAGTACTACTCATTTTTATATTTCTTTGCTCTGCATGCGGAGGCACCTTGTCTGATGAACAGCGAAAGAAATTAATCGAAGGCCAGAAATCGCAGGAAATAAAAAAAGTGACCGAAGGCGAACTGACTCAACTTGCCATGACCCGCGGTGGTGAACTGGCGACACTCGCTGCCGCTACTTCAAAAAATCAAATCGATTCTCTCAGTCAAGCTGTTGAGACTAAAATCCAATGGCTTGAGCCAGGCCGGGCAAATTCATATGAACTGGAAAGCCAGTTGATTGAAGCCTACATTATGGGCCTTGCCACAGGCGTTTCCTTGCAGGATAATGTACAGAAAAAAGGAACCGATTCCCTTTTGTTCACAAGAGCCGTTGTTGAGAAAAGGCCCGATGGAATTGACGAGTTGAAAGGCTTGTGGTGCATTACCCTTTCTAAAAAACAGCTGGTGCTTTCGATGGAGTAAATATTTTCCGATGATGAAATACATGCCTCTGCTTTTCAGTTTTCTCATGATTGTTTCTTGTAACGAAGAAAGACGAATTGATACAAGGGAGAATAAGTTTCAGGAAGTGTCAGGCCAAGCCATTCCTAAACCAATTTTGAAATCGAACTATGAACCTGGGGCATCAAAGGTCGAAGAAAACTTATTCGGAAGATTCTTCTGTGATCGCGCAGCATTCTATGTGATTGAGAATCCAACGCATGGGGCTCATTTTGAAAACACAAAATCGATAACCCTCTATTATCTTGACGGAGAACTAGGCCAAACCAAATACGTTCTGGCTGAGGATATATCAACCCTCTTATTAAAATCACTTGGAAATTTTAAGATCACCGGCCTTGACAACAAGAATAGAAATATTCTCCATTCACAACAGATCCTTATCAAATCAAGCAAGGGAGTAAAGCTGAATGATCAGCTTGATAACTATGAGTTAAGGTGGACATTGGCCGACAAAGAAATTAAATACAGAGTTAACCTGAATGCCGTAAAAGAAAAATTCGCTTATAGGGAAACCTCCAGTTCTTACGAAAGAGAATTCAAACGTATTGAAACATCTTGTCTATGAATAAACAACTCATTCAAAAAATAACAGGGGCACTCTTATGTTTGCCCATTTTGCTATCAGCCCAAAAGGTTGACACGACTACGGTAAGCAAAATCAAAAAAGAAGGACTTGAAAAATCACAGGTAATGAATATTTTGAGCATGCTCACCGATGTTCACGGCCCTCGCCTTACCAATTCGCCCGGTTTTAAAAAAGCAGCCGCCTACTCAAAAAAGTCGCTGGAAGATTGGGGCCTTAGTAATGTTCACTACGATACATGGACTGATGAATTCGGCAGGGGCTGGTCGCTGAAAAGATTTTCGCTTCATGCCATCGAACCTGTTTACTTTCCGGTGATTGCCTACCCAAAAGCCTGGACACCCGGTTTGAAAAAACCAATCGCAGCCGAGGTAATTTATCTCGATATTAAAAAGGAAGAGGACTTGGCGAAGTATAAAGGCAAACTTAAAGGCAAAATTGTTTTGTTTAGTCTGCCTACACCGGTAAAGCCCGGCTTTAAACCTGATGCTTCACGGCTGAATGACTCCACGCTCCTTGCCATGGCTAACGCCCATGTGAGCGAGTCGCAGGGTGGAAGACGATTTACCGGCACGAATGAACCTCAGCGCTTGGCTTATTTGAAATGGCAATTGTGCCAAAGTGAAGGTGCTATAGCCGTGATCGATGCAAGTCCCGCGTCCAGGTTGGAAGATGGAACGCTAACTGTGGCCTCCGCTTCAGTTCCTTATCCGGCAGAGACTCCATTCGATAAACGCAT
>JAKEEN010000170.1 GCA_022616575.1 Flammeovirgaceae bacterium | reverse complement strand
CACTGGCACTAAGCCCGCACCCACTATTAACGATTAACAATTAACGGATAACGGAATCAGTTGTTCCAGATATTCCACGATTTTTCTGCCTGGATGTGCAACATCTCGAGGCCATTCTTGATAGTTGCCCCCCGCATTTCAGCTTTTTGTAAAAACTGGGTACGTGCCGGATTGTAAATGAGATCGTATACACAATGATCTTTAGTAAGGAAGTCGCAGTCGATCGGAGGCATAGTATCCGTATTGGGGTGCATGCCAAGCGGTGTTGTATTGATAATAAGTTTTGAATCCTTAATTATCTGTCCGTTGGCGTTTACTTCTTCATAGGTAAAGTCCCCATTTCCTTTTTCTCTTGATACAATTTTGAATTCAATTCCTAATTTTTTCAATGCTTCACGAACGGCTTTAGAAGATCCGCCACTGCCCAACACAAGGGCATTGACTTTTCTATCCTTTGGCAGCCATTTTTCGATGGATTCAAAGAATGCATCAGAGTCGGTGTTGAAACCTTTCAATTTTCCTCCGCTTATTTTAATAACGTTTACAGCTCCAATGGCTTTAGCAACCGGGTCAACCTCAGACAAATACTCCATTACTTTTTCTTTGTAAGGAAGTGTTACGTTTAAACCGCACAGGTTTTTGTTGTCGGCCAATAATTTCTTTAAATCTTTAATGGAGTTAAGCGGAAATAATTCATAATGATGATCACGAAGTCCTTCCCGAAAGAACTTTTCATCAAAGTATGATTTTGAAAAGGAGTGACTGACGGTAGAGCCAATCAAGCCGAAGATTTTTTCCATTTTTTTAAATTTTTGTTTTTAGCCTTAAGGCTATTTTTTCAAGCACCACAATAATACATGCACCCAATGCAACCATGAGAATGGCCAGTAGAATTTTGGGGTCGTTGCCCGTAGCTGAAAAATATTCTCCCGGCAATACACTTTTATCAAAAGCTGGCACCTGGGTTCCGGCAGAATCAAAACGATATGCCGTTACCACTTTCCATGGCCAAACTTTGTTTAACGATCCCAACATAAAACCTGCAAGCAACCCTACGGTGGCATTATGGAAATTGTCAAGAATCCAACTCAGGAGCCTTGAAAAACTTACCAAACCAATAGCGCAACCAACTACAAAAACAATAATAACAGGAATATTAAATTCAATTAGTGCGCGTACCATGAATTCATACTTTCCAATCAATAACAGAACAAAGGCGCCTGAAATGCCCGGTAATATCATGGCGCAAATGGCCACAGCACCGCATATGAAAATAAACCAAAGGGAATCGGTTGTTGTAGTGGGTGAGAGAATAGTTACAAAGTATGCAACCACAATGCCGATGAGAAATGAAATAACAACGCCCGTACTCCATTTTTTTATTTCGCGGAGTACTAACGGAGCTGAAACCAAAATTAAACCGAAAAAAAAAGACCAAACCTGGATGGGGTAAGTCTCAAGCCAGTGCGTCATTAACTTAGCCAGGGACAGTAAACTTGTTACAATACCCGCCAGCAGTGTAATTAAGAAATTGCCATTAATTTTTTTCCAGAATTCTTTAATCTTGAAAGTACCTAGTAACCGAAGTGCCTCGATATCGATTGATTTAAGCGAGTGCAGCAATTCATCATAGATGCCTGAAATGAAAGCGACTGTTCCTCCGGAAACCCCTGGTATAACATCTGCACCACCCATACAAACACCCTTCACGTACAATAAAACGTTGTCTCTGAAATTTCTCAAGGCGTGTAATATATATTATTCTACTTCAAAAGGAGGCGTTGTGTTCGTTTTCTTCTTCTCGATACCGAGGAAATGAAGAAAAGTATCACCCCGCAAGCCAAGCCGAATGGTTTCCAGCGGAATTACTTCATTAGGAGCAATATTTCCAAGATTCACATTGGCACCAAGAAGTTTGATAAACCAAACCTGTTGCGCTTTTTGAGGGGCTTCCCAGATTATTTTTTCAAAAGGAATCTTTGTTAATATCTCCTGAACGAGTCCGGAACGAACTTCACCGGTAGATCGGAACAAACCCACATTACCGCCTTCGCGTGCTTCTCCGATTACCTTCCACGCACCTGCATCCAATTCTTTTTGCATCAGCTCAATCCACTGATAGGGAGGGATAATTTTATCAGCATCTTTCGATCCCACTTCTGATAAAACAGTTACCTGATCAGACAGCTTTACAATAAAATCGCACTTCTTGTCGTGATCCATGTCAATCGATCCGTCAGATACTTCTGCGAATGACATATCGAATTTATCAAGTAGTTTGCGGTAGTCGTCAAACTGATCGCGAATTATAAAGGCCTCAAACAGCGTTCCACCGAAGTAAGTGGGGATGCCCGCATCTTTATAAACTTTCAGTTTGTCTTTGAGATTAGGTGTAACGAAAGAAGTGGCCCACCCTAATTTTACAATGTCAACGTGATCGGCACAAACACTCACAAAATCTTCAGCTTCACGTATGCTCAGGCCTTTATCCATAGCCATAGTAAAACCATATTGCCTGGGCTTCTTCGTGCGCTCAGGTAGTTTCTTCAAGTCGTAATTCATCAGGTATTTTCTTTTCTGTATTGCTCGATGATTTTATACAGCGCCTTTTGTGTCTCAAGCTGAGGGAAGAACTCGTAAAGGGCTACATGGCCATCGAAGTTCAAAATTAAACCATTTTCGAGATAATTGAATGCCTCTTTAAAACGGCCTGCTTCGATCAGGTACACTGCCATTCGATAATATACATCGGCATCGTTTGCAATGTATGGAAAACATTGGTCCAAAGTCTCGGCTGCCTTGCCGTAATTTCCCTGTTCGTAGTAGATAAACGACCAGTTGAGCCAAACTTCTTTATCCTCAGGGTCGAGTTTGCTGGCTTCTTCATAGGCATCAAGACTTGACACGGTGTTGCCTAGTTTGAATTCTGCGTTACCGATCGCTTTCCAATACTCAGGGTTTTCAAAATTTATTTTTAAGGCTTTGTTAAAATAATGAAGGGCCTGCATCCACTTCTCTTGTTTTTCCAGGCAGGCACCGGCTCCATACCAGGCTTCATCATATAAATTATCAAGCTTGGTAGCTTTTTGAAAGTACTTTAACCCGAGATCATACTGTTCAACACTTTCATAAGCGGCACCCAGGCAACAATAGATTTCTGCGCTTGGCCCTTCAATCTCTAAGGTCTTGGTAAACGCATCCAGTGCTTTTGGGTACTCACCCATATTCATATAGGTGTTTCCCATATTGAAGTAAGCGGAGGCAAATGTGTCATCGATGGTTATCGCATAGTCATATGCCTGCAGGGCTTCATCAAATTGCTCAAGTTTGTTATGAACAATCCCTAGGTTGTACCATGCGGGTGCTGAGTACGGATCTTCGTCAATGAATTTTTTGTAATACGATATGCTGTTTTCGAGTTGCCCGGTTACATCGAGACAGTAAGCGAGTTCGTATAAAGCGCCATCATGACTGATATTTATTTCAATCGCACGCTGATAAGCTTCAATGGCCAACGTGTATTGCTCTGTGTTTTGATAAGCAAGCCCGATGTTGTAATAAACTTCATCTTTATCTTCCGTGAAGTCGAGTGCTCTTTCGTAGCAATCAATAGCTTCTTTGTGCTTGCCCTGAAGGGAGAAAATAGAACCTTTAGTTAACAAAACATCAGCATCATTGGGATGAAGGTTTTCAACCTGATCCAACAATTCAATGGCCTGGTCGTATTCTTCAAGGTTTGAAAGTACCTGGGCTTTTACAGTCAATAATTCAGTGGAGTATGGATACTGATTCATGGCCTGGTTCACGGCCTGAAGCGCCTTGTTATGCTTACCACGAAAAAGATAATAGTCGATAATCTCTTCGTAGGCATCGAGGTCAAAAAATTCAGACTTCTTTTTTTTCAGGTGGTCTTCGAATCTGCGGATCAGCTCATTCCCCTCTTCCCTTTTGCGAAATTCTCTTGGCATAGACAGAAAGGTTTTCCTAAAATATGGAAAAACCTGTGCAAATGTAATAGGTGCGCGCTAATTTTTATTGATAAAATTTTTCAGGTATGATT
>JAKEEN010000169.1 GCA_022616575.1 Flammeovirgaceae bacterium | reverse complement strand
CACCGGCGATCTCGCGCAACGCGTCTACACCTCGCGGCTGCTCGGACGCGACAAGTCGCTGGTCCTGCACGGCGGGGGCAAGCAAAGAGAACAAGCCAATGGTTAAGCGCCCATAAAATTCCCATCGATGTAATTATACCGGCAAAACTGGTGGCTGACGAAAAAATAAAATCCTGTAAGGTAAGCAAGCTGCTGGTGCCCCACTCCTGGGCACTGCGAAGCAGTGTTTGATACGAGTTACTCTCGATCACGCCAATATCAAGCTCGCTTTGTTTGTCTATTTTATGAAGGTCAAGCTGCATATCGAGCTCAAGCCTGAATTTGGCACGAAAGTAATTAACCAGATTGCTGAGTATGGTAGGGACTAAAAAAGATATTCCAAGAATAACCGAAAAGCGGACCAATAGATCCATACTTTCCTTGCCCTGTTTGATGAGGATAATCTCATCAACGATGGCTGAAAAACTGGTAAACTGCAGGTACACCACAGCCCCCTGAAAAATATTAAGTAAGATCAACCACAAGAAAAGTGTTTTGTTCGTGCGCCAGGCCAGGCCAATCGACTTAATGGCTACATTAAAAATGGTACGTGTGCTTTTTGGCTCCTGCATCGGCTGGCTCTTTAACTTTTTTCAAACACCTCCTAAAAGATAATAATTCGGTTGATGATAAAATATTCAAGAAGAAAAACTGAACACCTTACCTGTTCATTTATGCACAACTCATTGCATAACAAGCAGCCTTTAACCCAAGAAATGAAATGTAACGCTGCTGGCATATTAGTTGACTGAATCAGTCTTATGCAGAGACTCATCCAATTTTTCTTGCACTGCTCCGGTGCCGATTTGTCAATCCTTGAAAAATGCCCATCAGAAAAAAGTAAGTATTCTGGAATTGGCACCACTATTTTCTTTACCGGATTATTTGCTGCATTGGCTGCAGCGTATGCCCTATATACAGTCTTCGATTCAATCTGGATAGGATCACTCATTGGTATTCTCTGGGGTTTGATGATCTTCAATTTAGACCGGTACATCGTTTCCAGTATGCGAAAAAATGGGAACCCATACAAAGAAATTTTAACAGCACTCCCGCGCCTTCTATTAGCTATTATGATTTCTATAGTGATCGCGAAGCCTCTCGAATTAAAAATCTTTGAAAAGGAAATTGAACCGGAGCTGATCGTGATGGAGCAACAAGCATTTGCCATGCAAGAAGAGGGAATACGATCCCGATATAAACCTGCGCTTACTCAATTGGATTCAAAAATAGCCGGACTGAAAAATGAAATACAAAGCCAGGCCATCAAAAGAGACAAACTGGCAATACTTGCCCAACAAGAAGCAGACGGAACCGGGGGAAGTAAAAAGAAAAACCTCGGCCCCATTTATAAAATCAAGAAGGCCGATGCAGAGCAGGCACAACACGAGTTGCAATCACTGACGAATATCAATAACCAAAAAATAATTGAGCACGAAATGACTATCACTCTTCAGGGTTCACTCCTGAATTCTGAACTTCAGTTATTGACACATAAAAAAATGAATGGGCCTGCAGCCAGGTTAGAGGCGCTAAATCGGCTCACGCAACAAAGTGATGCTATTTGGTTGGCCAATCTGTTTATCATTCTCTTATTTATAATGGTAGAGACAGCGCCCATTTTTGTAAAACTTATTTCCTCTAAGGGTCCATACGACAATCTTCTTAAAGTAGAAGAACACAAATCTGCCTGCTCTGAAATTGAAGAAATGGCCGTCATAGTGTCAAAGGTGAGGGAACAAACCGCCAAACTAGCCGGCCAGGATCAGGAATTTGTTTCAAAAAGGTTGGAGAAACTTGTCAATCCTTAGCACTCTAGAAACTTTATCAGGCTTGGGCCTGTCGATGGTCATTTTTTTTATCTTTGCGCCCTTATTTTAACCGATCATGATCTCAGTTGACGCAGCTACCGTTGAATTTAGCGGTACTACCCTGTTTAGCGACATTACCTTTAACATTAACGAAAACGACCGCATTGCCCTGATGGGTAAAAACGGAGCCGGAAAATCTACCCTGCTTAAAATCATTGCCGGGGCCACGAAACCTACCCGAGGAAAAGTTTCTGCACCTAAAGACGCAATCATCTCCTATTTGCCACAGCATTTACTAACCGAAGATAAATGTTCCGTATTTGAAGAAGCCTCCAAAGCCTTTTCAAAAATATTGGATATGAAAAAGCAGATTGACGAACTCAATCTTCAATTGGAGACGCGCACGGATTACGAATCGGATGAGTACAGCAAAATTATTGAGCAGGTCTCTGAGCTAAGCGAAAAGTATTACAACATTGAGGATATTAATTTCGATGCCGAAATAGAGAAGACCCTGTTGGGACTTGGCTTCTTACGATCTGATTTTGCGCGACCTACCAGTGAATTCAGCGGAGGCTGGCGCATGCGTATTGAGTTGGCGAAAATACTTCTTCAGAAACCTGATCTGATTTTATTGGATGAACCTACTAACCACCTTGACATTGAGTCAGTGCAGTGGCTGGAAGAATTTCTGAAGACCAGCGCAAAAGCAGTAATCGTCATTAGTCACGACAAGGCCTTTGTTGATAACCTAACCAATCGCACCATAGAAATAACAATGGGCCGTATTTACGATTACAAGACTAACTATTCACATTACCTGCAACTCCGCAAGGAGAGACGCGAGCAACAGCAAAAACATTTTGACGACCAGCAAAAAGAGATTGCCGATATCACTGCATTTATTGAGCGATTTAAGGGCACCTATTCTAAAACGCTGCAGGTACAGTCGCGGGTGAAAATGTTGGAGAAGATGGAGCTCGTTCAGGTAGATGAAGTAGATACATCATCACTCAATCTGAAATTCCCTCCTGCACCACGCTCCGGTAACTATCCGGTTATTGTGGATGGCATGACCAAACATTATGACGACCATCTGGTGTTTAAAGATGTTTCGATGACGATTGCCCGTGGTGAAAAGGTAGCGTTTGTCGGTAAGAATGGTGAAGGTAAATCCACTATGGTAAAAGCCATCATGGGCGAAATTGATTTTGATGGGCGATTGCAACCCGGTCATAATTGTATGATTGGTTACTTCGCACAAAATCAGGCCTCGCTCCTCGAAGGTGACCTCACTGTTTTTCAAACCATCGATCAGATTGCCGAAGGTGATATCAGAACAAAAATTAAAGATATCCTCGGTGCTTTTATGTTTAGTGGTGACACCATTGAGAAAAAAGTGAAAGTATTGTCAGGCGGAGAGCGCACGCGCCTGGCGATGATTAAGCTCTTACTTCAACCCGTGAACCTGTTGATACTGGATGAACCTACCAACCACCTCGACATCAAAACCAAAGATATCCTGAAAGATGCCCTGAAAGCGTTTGATGGAACCTTAATCCTGGTATCTCACGACCGGGACTTCCTCGATGGACTTGCTGATAAAGTTTTTGAATTCGGAAACAAACGGGTGCGCGAACACTTTGAAGACATCAATGGCTTTTTGAGGAACAAAAAACTGGAGAACCTCAAAGAGATTGAACGGGTACAAGTTTAAAATTTCAAATTTCAAATCATTGTTGTCCGGCTAAAAATGTAAATCGCATGCAAATCAATAATTCTACTAATTAAAGACGGTTTAGTACCTTTTGTCAAATGTAATGTCCACATTTTTTATTAGCTCTTATTTCGCTTCTCTGTTTTCAAAGAATTCTGCTCATTACTTTCTTTTCTTTTGCTTGCCCAAAAGAAAAGAAACAAAAGAAAAAGGCAGAACGAAAAAGCCCATTCTACCCGCGCCAACCGCGTCCTCCGCGCTTGCCCGGATGGGCCGCGCTTTCGTTCACAGCCCACCGCACCACTTTCTTCCAAAAGCAGCAATTAAAAAACTTAAGCACTACTTCTAAACTCTTTTACCGGACAGTAGTGATTTCAAATTTCAAATATTTCAAATTTTGAATTTCAGAGTACAAAGCGGTAGGTAAACTTGATCAGGAAAACATTATATCCCTTTTCATTGAAGTCAAAATACCTGTCAATTACATTTCCTCCGGGTCCCTTAAAATCACCATTTCTTTCCCGGGTCCAGACAAGAAAAAGTGTAGAGCCTGGAATATATTCCCAACGCACAACCATGTTGGAGCGAAACTGGCCGAAGTTAAAATTAGGGTTATAGAATCTGTAATCAGTATTGGTATCACCATCATCATCTACCTGGTATTCCCCATTATTTAATGTAAGCCACGCATCCTCAATCTTTTGGAACCTGTTCTTTAACTCTGAAGCATTGGCATCGGTAACAAATTTAAAATCAGAATAATTACCTTTTGTACCGAACGGCTGTCCATAATATTGAATGGAAAGATTGGGCGTCACCATAAAGGTAGCGCGCAATACTACACGCACGGTGGACTGATCAATTTCAGCCATCACATACTTATCCTCATTTTCATCAGTGGGACTCGTACCTACATATTGTAGTTCATACTTGTTGCCATTAAAACTTGGCGATACAGACAAATTCAGGGCATTGATAGGTCTGTATGTAAAGCTCATACCGATATACATACTGCGCGAATAGTTCTGATGCCCGAATCCAAACTCCGGGTTAATGGATACGTAGAATTTCTTTCTCGAATCCGAATTCACATACATCCAGTAATAATCAGATCCGGGGTACTTGATGGATGGTCCTCCCCGCAAATCGGCATTCGAAGCACTTCGCACATTGTATGTAAAGCCTGTACCTGCCTGCCAGAAGTTTTTAAACTCCCAATGCATGTTTACATTATAACCTTCATTGAGGTTCCTGCCTCCAAAATCATGGTCGATCCACTGATTAATGTTGTACCGTTGCGAACGTGTAATTCCCTTGGGATTCAGCACGCGGTATTGCATCCAGAACCATTGGGAGTAGTAATCAGTTTGAGACATGAACCCGAGGTCGTTTAATTCCAGTTCAGGAGACTGCCAGACAAAAGCGAGATCACCAATTAACCTTCCACTCCGTTTCCCTACCATTAATTGTCCACCCGTACCTGTCAGTGAAGTTCTTGTGGAATCAAATGTTGTGTGTTTATTATTTGGCCGTTGAAAGTATCGAACCGATGATGTCTGCGTTCTGCTGATTGCTTCTCTACTTCCTTTCACCTGGCTTACAACACCTCTTCCACTGATGTAAAACTTTCTATTATAAAAATTGTGAAGTAAATCGACACCACCCGAATAGGCTTCCCTGTGAAGTAAATCCAAGCCGGATACATTTGCTTTCTCACGGTTGGCGGCCGTAAACATGGCTCCTACCACCGTATTGCCTTTATGAATGTCTTGCTGGGCGCGTGCCACAAAATAGTTTGTGAGGGGCTCAATCAATTGTTTTCTTTTATAATGATTTCCATCCGCTCCAAGACTATCAACCTCTGCAAATTCCCTTGATGTAATGCTTTCCAGAATGCCCCATGAAAATCCGCTTCTATTTTTGCCGGTCAATTTAGCCGCACCCAGAATCGTTGTGCGACTGATTGGTTTAACATATTCATGCTCAACGGAGTCTGTTTGTTCATCAACATTAACTCTTCCCTGAGGTTTTCTGCCAACTCGTCTGGAGTAAAAAAGGTTATTATCACTATTTTGAGTGACGGGAAAATTCAACGTATTATTCCCTTCAATAAAGAACGGCCTTTGTTCACGGAAGAAAAGTTCGAAAGCAGTAAGGTTAACCTGCGAAGGGTCAGCCTCGACTTGTCCAAAGTCAGGATTTACCGTAAGGTCAAGCGTGATATCGCTCGTCAAACCGATTTTTGCATCCAGGCCAACATCAAGACCCGTGGAACTACCCGTAGCATAAGGATTATTTTCTTGTTCCTGAAATGTTTCCGCCTTAGCAACCACGTATGGCTGAATTTCCAATTGCTTCTGTGGCTTAATACCTTTAATTCCTCTCAACTCTCCGAACAAGTGAACCCATCCCGGTGAACCTGGTGGTATATACTGCCAATTTGAACGTTCCTTATTTCTAAAGAAATGCCTCATCACCTGGATACCCCACACATGTTCGGGTTTGCCGGCAAACCGAAGTTGGCTCAAAGGAATTCTTAGTTCTGCTATCCATCCTTCTGCATCAATACTGGTTTGCAGATACCAGATTGGGTCCCAACTGGCATCCCAGTTATCACCATTGTTTGAAACATATTCATCCCCCTTTACACCAGAAACAGAAGATGTAAATGAGAAGGCAGTACGTTTATCGTAATAGCTGTCAATATTTATTTCAACAAAGTCGCCATCAAACCCATCCCGTCTTGACATGCGTCTGACAATCTTATCGGGCTCCGGATCAAGGCACCTGAATAGTAAGTACAGACTTTTGGCATCGTAAAGGATCTTGAATTTCGTTTGAGCAGACGGCTCAGTACCGGCATCGGGTTCACGTTCTTTAAAATCACCACCACCCCAGGGCACTAACTCCCATGCAGCATCATCAAGTTTTCCGTCTATAATTGGAGGTTCGCCAACAACCGGTGCGGTTGTATATGATTTAATTGAATCGTTCTGTGCCTTTGCCAGGCTAACGCTGATTGATAATATCAAGACACAGGCGAGAAATTTCATAGGTTAGTTTAGTGGATATACTCCGACTGCATTGATTAGTTACAATTTTGATGGTTAAATTGATGAAATGCAGCGGGGTTTACACCAACGGTAACGTTTCTATGGATGAGGTAATTGCTTATTAAGTTTTAACTAGGCAATTAAATTTGCTGAGAATCCTTTGTACATTTATGAACACCCACTCTCATTTATTATGTTAGGATCACCACAACTCCAAAAGAATCCAAACCTTTATATATTCCTTCCGATTTTCTACCAGGTTTGGTCAGATACCGTTCTTACCCCTACTGAAATTAAAGCCATCGAAGACCTGATCAGGCAGCAAGACTGGCT
>JAKEEN010000168.1 GCA_022616575.1 Flammeovirgaceae bacterium | reverse complement strand
GAAGTCCGTTGATCCGCATTTTATATTTTTCCCTCAACTCAACAATTTGCGGAAGTTGATAGATGGAGATTCCAAACTTCGATTGGCTGTGTCCGGTTGAAATCTTAAGATTTCCCCCGGCCATTACATGAGGGTTTAAACGAACACCGCACGGGTAGGTACGGCCATAGCGGGCACCGAATTTTTCTAACATTGGCAGGTTGTCAATGTTAATTGTCACTCCCAGTTCAACAGCTTCCACTATTTCTGCCAAGTCAACACAGTTTGGGGTGTATTGAATTTGAGCGGGAAGGAAGCCTGCATGTAAACACAACTTTATTTCTTCTATTGAAACAGCATCCACCTCTGCGCCTTGTTCTTTTATCAGGCGAAGAATTGAAATATTGGTGAGCGCCTTCACAGCATATTTTATCCTCAGCTTCGGCCCCTTAAAAGCTTGCTTCAATGTGTTAATCTGCGAAACAATTTTATCAGCATCATACACATAAATAGGCGTGCCAACCTGTTGACAAATTTCAGTCACTGCAAGCCCTTGAATACTAAACCGTCCGTCTTTCAATTCCATAAGCCTCAAAGATAGTTTTGAAAAACTAATTCTGAATTCTGGTTTCTGTATTCTGTATTCTATTTTTGAGGATGAAACTTTTCTACCGCGAACTCGGCCAGGGGCAACCTATTCTTATCCTTCACGGACTTCTCGGGTCATCTGATAATTGGCTTACCCAGGCCAAACTGCTGGCTGAGAATTACAAAGTATATTTTCTCGATCAGCGAAATCACGGCCAGTCGCCCCACAGTGATGAACATACCTATGATTTGATGGCCGAAGACCTGAAAGAGTTCATTGATTCACATCAACTCAACACCCCGATCATCATCGGGCACAGCATGGGCGGAAAAACAGCCATGAGGTTTGTTTCTAAGTACCCGCAGCAAGTCAATGTGTTGATAGTGGTTGACATTGCACCGAAGGCATACAACATCCATCATGATCATATCATGGAAGGCCTTATGGCCATTCCTATTAAGACATTGGCTTCTCGTCATGAGGCTGATAAGATCTTGTCAAGATATGTTGAAGAGGCAGACGTTCGGCAGTTCCTGTTAAAGAATTTGTCGCGCAAAGCAGAGGGTGGTTTTACGTGGAAGGCAAACGTTCCTGTACTAAATAAATGTCTTCCTGAAATTGTTCAAGCCATTGAACTTCCTGTACCCTTTGAAAAAGCCACGCTCTTCATTCGTGGAAAAAATTCAAACTATGTGAGGGATGAGGACCGAGCTTTGATTAAAAAATATTTTCCGAAATCCGATTTACTCACGATGGATACCGGGCATTGGGTACAGGCAGAAAAACCACAGGAGTTTGTTAGTGTCGTTCACCATTATTTGTCATGCCGATGAATCAATCTGGCACCGTTTATCTTATCCCCACCGTCATTGCAGAGAACACCGAAGCCAGGGTGATTCCTCAGCAAGTGCGGGATGCGTTAATAGAAATTGATTATTTTCTGGTTGAAAATGTGAGAACGGCAAGAAGGTTCTTGAGCTCTTTAAAGATATATTCAACCATCGAATCTCTTCAGTTTGAAGAATTGAATAAAGACACCTCGGTTCAGCAAATCGCTGAATATTTTAAAGATGTTTTAGGGGGAAGAAATATTGGTATTGTTTCCGAATCCGGATGTCCGGGTGTTGCCGACCCCGGTGCATTGGCTGTAGCGTATGCACATAAGAATTATATAAAGGTGATTCCGCTTGCAGGGCCGTCATCTTTGCTGATGGCTTTGATGGCCTCAGGTTTAAACGGACAGCGTTTCGCTTTTCATGGCTATCTACCTGTTGAGGCGAAGGAATCTGCGACCGCCATTAAGAATTACGAGAAGGAATCACGCACTAAAAATCAAACGCAGATTTTTATTGAAACGCCCTACCGTAATAATTCACTCTGGTCGAATCTTGTAAGGACTCTGAGCACTACTACCCGGTTATGTATAGCCTTGGATGTAACAGGCAAAAGCGAATTCATTCAAACAAAAACGGTAGAGCAATGGAAAAAAATAACCCTTGATTTACCTAAAGCGCCTGCTGTGTTTCTTTTCCTATCAGATTAGTAGACTAAGTTTCCGTATTCCAGCTTTTCGATTAACTTTGCGCCCTTAAATTGTAAAACGCCTGCCTGCCGCAGGCAGATAAATCATAAATCTAAAATCGTAAATCAGAATGCCTTATTTATTTACATCAGAATCAGTTTCTGAAGGCCACCCAGACAAAGTAGCAGACCAGATTTCGGATGCTCTTATTGATTATTTTTTAGCGTACGATCCTTCCTCTAAAGTTGCTTGCGAAACGTTGGTAACTACCGGCCAGGTTGTATTAGCCGGTGAGGTAAAGTCAGAGGCATATCTCGATGTACAGGACATAGCGCGTGAAGTGATCAGGAAAATTGGTTACACCAAGAGTGAATACATGTTCGAAGCAAATAGCTGTGGAATTCTTTCAGCAATCCATGAACAGTCGCCAGACATTAATCAAGGCGTTGAACGCAGAAAGAAAGAAGATCAGGGTGCGGGCGACCAGGGAATGATGTTCGGCTACGCAACCAATGAGACTGATAACTATATGCCCTTGCCGCTGGAGTTAGCTCACTTATTGTTACGCGAACTTTCAGTTATTCGCAGGGAAGGAAAAGTAATGACCTATTTACGTCCTGATGCTAAGTCGCAAGTAACCATTGAATATAGTGACGACAACAAACCTCAGCGTATTGATGCTATTGTAATCTCTACGCAGCATGATGACTTCGATAAGGATGCCGGCATGTTGAAGAAGATTCGCGAAGATGTAGTTACTATTTTGGTACCGCGCGTAATGAAAAAACTTCCGAAGCGTGTGCAAAAACTTTTTGGTGCGGATATTAAGTATCACGTAAACCCTACCGGCAAATTTGTAATCGGTGGGCCACATGGCGACACCGGATTAACCGGGAGAAAAATTATTGTTGACACCTATGGAGGAAAAGGCGCTCATGGTGGTGGCGCATTTTCCGGGAAAGATCCTTCAAAAGTTGACCGTTCAGCAGCGTATGCAACACGCCACATCGCAAAGAACTTAGTAGCTGCCGGGGTGTGCGATGAAGTACTGGTACAAGTAGCCTACGCTATTGGGGTAGCAAAACCTGTGGGTCTTTATGTAAACACATACGGCACTGCCAAAGTGAAATTTAACGATGGGGAAATCGCCAAGAAGATTGAAAAGATTTTTGATATGCGACCATACTTCATCGAAGAGCGTTTCAAATTGAGATCACCCATTTATTCAGAGACAGCTGCTTATGGGCACATGGGCCGCGAGTCTAAAGTGGTTGAAAAGATATTCAATAAAGGGAAGAAGAGTGAGAAGAAAGTAAAGGTTGAATTGTTCCCCTGGGAGAAACTGGATCACGTTGATCAGGTAAAAAAGGCGTTCAAATTATAGAAAACAAAAGGCTCCGAATTTCGGAGCCTTTTTCCCAATTTATATCGAACCTGTTGGTTTATACCCTGCCGGCTTTCACTCTCGTTTTGAATTTCTTCAATTGACTTTTTAGCGAGTCGGTTACCATATCGGTGGCTACCTCAAAAGACCTTGCTTTTTCAATAGCAAAAAGCTGATCCCCGGGCACCTTTAGTTTAATCTCTACGGTCTTGTTTTCAATCCCTTCGTTATTCAATCTGAGAAAAACTTCGCCATCCACCAGTCGGTCATAAAACGTCTCCAGCTTATCAACCTTACGTTGAATAAAATCAATCAGTTTTTGGTCTGCATTGAAGTGGATGGAATGAACTTGTAACTTCATAACACTAAAAATTTAAAAAGTTGAACATGAAACAAATTCCGGCTTTTGATGAAGACAGCCGACAAGTCTTAACTAATTTCACTCTACATAGGCATTTGGTTTTAGATGTATGATAAATTATTTCTTATGCTTTCGGGTGTGCCTGGTCAAAAACTTTTTTCAGTTTTTCCATCGAGTTGTGCGTGTAAACCTGCGTGGCCGCCAGGCTGCTATGGCCAAGCAAATCTTTCACTGCATTAATTTCGGCTCCCTTATTTAACAAATGAGTGGCATATGTGTGACGTAGCACGTGCGGACTTCTTTTCTCAGTGGTTGTGTATTCATCTAAATATTTCTTCACCATTCTGTACACCATCATGGGGTAACATGCCTCGCCTTCATTGGTTACAAAAAGAAGTCCATGCGCTTTACTATCGGCTTCTTTGTTTCTTACTTTACGGTAGTTCTCAATTATAGAAACGATACTTTGTGGGAACGGGATGACCCTTTCTTTATTTCTTTTTCCCAACACTTTAATAGTCTGGTTTTTTAAATCAACCCGGTTTTCTTTCAACTCAATAAGTTCACTCAGGCGAATGCCCGTTGAATAAAATAACTCTAACATCAATTTATCCCGCCAGCCATCAAGCGTATCGTCAAAAACAACATGATCGAGGAGATTGGTCATGTCATTCTCTTTCACAAATGAGGGAAGTCGCTTTTGAGTCTTCAAAACCCTGATTTTAATCATCGGGTTTTTGGAAATGGTTTCGCGCTTCAGTAGAAATTTATAGTACGTGCGCAGGCAGGCAATTTTTCTATTTACGGAGGGGGCCTTATTTCCATTATCCACCAATTGAATGATCCAGGAACGGATTATTCCATAGTCCGCTTTATCGGGTTTGGTTTCCGGAAAAGTAGTTTCTAAAAAATCTGAGAATTGCTTCAGGTCGCCCCGATACGCTTCAAGCGTGTGTTTACTTACCCGTTTTTCGAACTGAAGATATTTGAGGAAGGATTCAATCATTCGGTACTGCACAGTCCCTCCCGATGCCTAGGGATCAGTACCAATGTAAAAAAATAATCCCCTTCAAGAAAGACTTAAAGGGGATATGTGGATAGAATGTTAGCTATTTTCCTGATTCTGCATGCGCTGCTTGTAGGCGGCATGAATAATCTCGTTTCTGCGCGATACAGAAGGCTTTTCAAACGAAGTTCTTGATCTCAACTCTTTCAAAACGCCAGTCTTTTCAAACTTCTTTTTGAAGCGCTTTAGCGCCTTGTCGATTGATTCGTTCTCTTTTACGTTAACTATTAACATATTTTCTAATTAGGGCTGCAAATATAGCCCTTCTCCTGCTTTTTACAAAATTACTTGAGGATTGCCCTTGAGATCACCAGTTTCTGAATTTCTGAGGTTCCCTCCCCAATGGTGCACAGCTTCGCATCGCGATAATACTTTTCAGCTGGAAAATCTTTGGTATATCCATACCCCCCAAAGATCTGAACGCCTTCATTGGCTATTTCCACGGCCACTTCTGAGGCATAGAGTTTAGCCATAGCCGATTCCCGATTAACATTTTGCCCCTTTTGCTTTAGATCAGCTGCCCGATAGGTAAGGAGACTTGCGGCCTCCACCTTAGTGGCCATATCGGCAAGCTTAAAGGCAATGCCCTGAAACTTTGAAATTGGCTGGTTAAACTGGTGTCTCTCTTGTGAGTATTTAAGGGCAGCTTCATAGGCTCCCGTTGCTATCCCAAGGCTCAGGGCTGCAATCGAAATTCTTCCCCCATCTAAAATTTTCATAGCTTGAATAAAACCATCACCCTCTTTCCCCAACATTTGTGACTTATGAACGCGGCAATCCGTAAAGATCAGTTCTGCAGTTTCAGAGGCACGCATGCCCAGTTTATTCTCTTTCTTTCCCGAGGTGAACCCGGGGGTTCCTTTCTCAACTACAAATGTTGTCATACCGTGAGAATCACCAACAGCGCCTGTACGAACAATCACGACCGCTACATTTCCAGATTTTCCATGGGTGATAAAGTTCTTTGCTCCATTGATCACATAATAGTCGCCATCCTTTACGGCAATTGTTCTCATATTGCCCGCATCAGAGCCAGTGTTAGGTTCAGTAAGACCCCATGCGCCAATCCACTCACCCGTGGCAAGCTTTGGCAAATATTTCCTTTTCTGCTCTTCGTTACCGAATGATAAAATATGATTTGTGCAAAGTGAATTATGCGCAGCCATGGAAAGGCCGATAGACCCATCGATTTTTGAAATCTCTGCAATAGCCGTAACATATTCCGGGTAACCGAAGCCCGCACCTCCGTATTCTTCAGGTACCAACACACCCATCAGGCCCAGCTGGCCCATCTTGTGAAAGAGTTGAATGGGGAACTCCTGACTTTCATCCCAATCCATCATTTTCGGTTTTATCTCCCTGGCGCCAAAATCGCGCACCATTTGGGCAATCATTTTTTGATTCTCCGATTCAGTAAAACTGACCCCGGTTAACTTATCTTCCATTACCTCCATTTCTTATTCAATTTTAGGGCTACAAAGCTAAGTGATTTGAAAGACTTAACAAACGAATGTTAGTTTGTATGCATATTTCTTAAAAATGGCTTAATCCGGATCAAAAAGTCCTATTTTTGCCGGCTCTAAATTCATAAGCCAAATGAAAATTGCAGTTGTCGGGACGGGTTATGTTGGGCTGGTAACCGGAACTTGTTTTGCGGAAACCGGAAATACGGTTACCTGTATTGATATTGATAAATCGAAAGTCGAAAAGCTTCAATCTGGGAAAGTCACGATCTACGAACCAGGACTTGAAATAATTTTTGACCGTAACATCAAGCAAGGTCGATTG
>JAKEEN010000167.1 GCA_022616575.1 Flammeovirgaceae bacterium | reverse complement strand
TCTGAAAATGGAAGTTCATTGCGTGAGCCTGTGCTGAAGATGTATGCTAATTCCTGACTGGATTGACTGAAAAGTTAAATACATCAGGCCGCTGGTAATGACCACTTACGTCAAGCGTCATTCTTTCTTTTACAACCTGATCTGTATCAATTTCTGTTACCAGTAACTTCTCCTGATCAAACAGAGGTTGCTCAATAAACTCGCCTCGGGGATTAATGACGCAACTTCCTCCACGCAATACCCATTGATCTGGATTGGTTTTTAAGTGAACAGGCAATTCCAATTCCTGGGGAAAATCTTTTGCTTTTAGTAGTTGTCCTGCTGCTACCACAAAACATCTTCCTTCAAAAGCATAATGTCTGCTTGCTACCCGGTGCATCTCATGCACTGTCGGCCATAGCGCGACATGGATATGCTCCCCTGCATTATGCAATGCCTGCCTGGTAAGAGGCATCCAATGCTCCCAGCAAATGGAAGCCGTAATTTTTCCGATGGATGTCTCCACTGATTTTAATCCTGCACCATCTCCTAATCCATAAAGCATTTTTTCAGTAAAAGTTGGCATAAGCTTCCGATGATGATTCCTCAATTTGCCTTCTTCATCAATAATAACCACACTATTATATATAGTTCCTTGTCCGGCACCGGTTTCTATTTTCTCGTTCAGTCCCAAACAAAGGATAAGTTGATACTTTTTTGTCAGCGATGAGATGTAACTCAATTCTACTCCGGGAATGCTGATGCTGCTCTTATAAAGTTTAAGGAATGCCTCCTTCATGGGCGGATAATCCCAACGGGCCACATCCGCACAATGGTCAAGCCAGGCAGGATAGCCACTCAGCCAGGTCTCGCCCACCACTAGCAGCTTTACATTGGCCTTCGAAGCTTGCTCCATAATT
This sequence comes from Flammeovirgaceae bacterium, assembly GCA_022616575.1. Classification (GTDB taxonomy): domain Bacteria; phylum Bacteroidota; class Bacteroidia; order Cytophagales; family Cyclobacteriaceae; genus JAKEEN01. The sequence continues at coordinate 5,761 of JAKEEN010000167.1, read as the reverse complement.
TGTTCGAGCTTCTGTAGGCTTCCATCTAAATCTAAATGGCAAGAGCTGAATTGGGCGATTCCGAGTTTCACCTTCATATTTCTAATCGTTTAGTCATGAAAATTTCAATCCGAAATATTAAGAAAGGTATTCAATTCCGATGACTGTTACCCGACAAACCACCCTGTTCGGAATGCACAACTTTAACGTTGAATCGTGAAGACCTTCCAATGAATTCAACACATCCTGTTCGCAAACTTCCATGGTGGACCTGGATTGCCCCGATTTTTATTTCTTTTCGGGGGAATACCTGTCGCAATTAACAGTAGTGCCTACCGGTACCATCTTGTTTTACTTCCCCATTGCCTTGAGCATTGTGCTCATTCATTGGTGGGGATTGCGCGTGATAGCGGGACTCCTGATCAACTCTCTTTTAGATTTCATGTTTTTTCCGGGAAGTACTTCATCGGTATCGCCCTTTACGCTTTTTCATGAAACAGCAACAGCCTTCGCTTCCTGGTATTTGTTTACCTATCGCTTCAAAGGCAATGTATGGCTGCCTGATCTTCAGCAGACTTTATTCTTTCTTTTCCTCGGTATCATCGTTCCGGTTTCGGTCAACTCTGTTTTTATATTCTTCTTTGGTCAATCGCCTGATCTTACTTCGCATGTCGTAATGGTTTGGACTGCCGATTTTGCTTCCAGTTTTGCCCTGACCCTGCCGGCATTGTTTTTCTTAACTCCAATAATGGAACAATGGGGGCTCACGTTAACAAACGGCAGTAATTATATAAGGCCAATCGTTACGTATCGATTGTTACGACCCTATCGGGCAGAAATCATTCTGTCTGGTATAGCGCTCATCTTATTAAGCGTCTTCGTTCCGATTGAAAAGTATTGGTATCTCTATGGCGTCTTTGCATTATATATCAGTGTACGTTTCGGATTTAGTAATGCCATACTCGCTAACCTGATTGCCTTTATTTTCATGTACATCATCCCTTTCTTTACATCCGCATACAAAGATTTATCGTGGGCCCTGGAAACTGATTTAATCAATGTTCACCTCGGCATGTGTTTGCTCAGTGTTATAGCGGCAATTATCGGCCGTGTGATCAGTGATCTGAAAATAGCCGAGACTAAGCTCAATTCACAATACCGGGAATTGGAGCGCACGCACGAAGAACTCGATCGGTTTGTGTACAGTGCTTCGCATGACCTGAGTGCTCCACTGAAATCAGTCATGGGTCTTATCAACGTGAGCAGAATGGAGAAAAGCCCTGAAAAGTATAGCGAGTATCTTGATAAAATGGAAACGAGTATACAAAAACTCGATCACTTCATACACGAAATACTGGATTACTCACGCAACAGCCGCCTGGAAGTTAACCTGGAAGTGATCAACCTGCCTAAGTTGACTGATGAAATTATCGATAATTTCAAGTTCATGGAAAATGTAAATCAAATTGAATTTGATACCAACGGATTGGAAGTGCCGGAGATTACCGGTGACAGAACACGAACGAAAATCATTCTGAATAATCTTTTGTCGAATGCAATTAAATATCAGCGTTTTAACAATAATCATACCCCTGTGGTTCGCGTACGATCAGAACTCAATCATGAGTATGTACTCATTCACGTGGAAGACAATGGTCATGGAATTCAAGAAGATGCCATAGGGAAAATATTTAAAATGTTTTATCGGGGAACTTCAATATCCAATGGCTCGGGACTTGGACTCTACATAGCGAAAGAGGCCGTGGAGAAATTAGATGGGAAAATAGAAGTGAAGACCGAGTATGGAAAGGGATCTGTATTTACAGTCTATCTAAAAAAATTAAACTCAACCAGAAGTTAACTAACAATTCTCATCATTCCTGTTATTTTCGTGGAATGATTGCTCAGCTTCATGGTATTGTCAGGCGTTTAGTAAATGTCATTCATCGCAGGTTATCAGATCACCAGTTTTTTATTTTATCGAGCATTCTGGTTGGCTTGTCATCGGGCTTTGCCGCCATTGCCTTAAAGTACTTTGTACATGCCATCGGCACGCGGGTTTCTTATTATTCAACTAATTACCAGGAGTTCTTTCTGTTTAGTTTATTCCCTTTGATTGGTATTGCAGTCACGGTTCTATTTTGCCGCTATATTTTTAAAAATCCTTTGAAAAAAGGAAGCGCTGAAATAGTTTATTCTATCGCCAAAAAATCAAGTGTCCTTCCTTCTGAGCACATGTATTCACACCTGGTAACAAGCGCTCTCACGGTTGGTTTCGGAGGGTCAACCGGGCTGGAGTCTCCTATTGTATCTGCTGGTTCTGCTATTGGTTCCAACTATGCCCGCACCTATCACCTTTCTTACAAACAGCGGACTATTCTGCTTGCTTGCGGAGCGGCTGCAGGTATTGCCGCAGTTTTTAATTCACCCATTGCCGGTGTTTTATTTGCGATTGAAGTTTTACTTACTGAGATAACATTATCGGCATTCACCCCTTTAATCATCTCTGCAGCATGTGGTGCCTTGCTTTCGAAAATTATTCTAGACGAAGACGTTATTCTTTCCTTTTCACTGCAACAGCCGTTTGACTACCACAACATCTTCTTTTATATACTCCTGGGGGTATTAGCCGGACTTGTCTCACTCTATTACGCCCGCACCTTCACGTACATTGAGAGACGGATTGAACCCATAAAAAATCCCTTGATAAAAATCGCTTTGGGTGGTTTTATACTCTCCATTCTGCTCATTCTGTTTCCGACTTTGTTTGGTGAAGGATATGAAAGCATCAAATTACTTTCGCAGCTAAAACCCGATGAACTTTTTAAAAACAGTATCCTACTGCCCCTGCTTTCGTCACAAACTGCATTGATCATATTTCTCGGTGCCCTCGTTTTTCTGAAAGTAATTGCTGCGGCCATTACACTCGCTAGTGGAGGTAATGGTGGAAATTTTGGTCCTTCACTTTTCACGGGTGCCTACCTTGGATTTGTCTTTGCCCGCGTGATCAACCTAAGTGGAGTGTCACAAATTCCCGAAGCCAACTTTACGCTGGTAGCAATGGCCGGAATTTTAAGTGGGGTATTTTATGCTCCTCTTACCAGCATATTTTTGATTGCTGAAATCACAGGAGGCTACGAGTTAATTATCCCGCTTATGATTGTTTCAGCTATCAGCTACACGGTGGTGCGGTATTTCGAACCGCTGTCAATGGAAGCAAAGAAATTAAATGTTAAAATGAAGCTTTCTGTTGAAGACCGCGACAAATATCTTTTGAGTAAACTTGATCTCAACCAATTGCTGGAAACTAATTTCTCTACGGTTCAGGAAACAGACTCATTGCGTATGCTCGTAAAGGTGATTTCAACCTCGAAGCGAAACACCTTTCCGGTGATAAACGAAAAAGGAGAATTGACCGGACTTATTTATCTCGATGACATCCGCGATGTTATTTTTAAATCGGAGTTATATGACAGCGTGAAAGTAAAGGATTTAAAAACAAAACCGGATGCCATCATTCATTACTCGCTTTCGCTTCATGAAATTTTGAAAATGTTTGACAAAACAAACCAGTGGAATCTGCCGGTGGTGGAAAACAACCAATACAAAGGGTTTGTATCTAAATCCAGCATACTCTCTAAATACAGGGAAGAACTTTTAAAATCTGTTTAACGCTTTAGCTGCATCCCAATACTCCACAACGGTGCATTCAATGTATTGCGCCCGGCCGTAATAAAATCTGAAGAAGCAAACACCGTGAATTTCTTTGAGATGGTAAATGAAGCTTCAATCCCTGGAGAAAATACTTCTCTATGATTTGAAAAAATTCCATTGGGAGAATTCAATCCATCTTCATTGAACAACGATTTGATTACATTATACCGAATCTTTACGCCAAAAACGGACCCTGAATATCCTGCTTCGAATCCGTAACGAATTTCATTCGAATAATTTTCAGACCGGTTATTGAATGAAGTATATCCTGAAAAGTTAAAATCAGCAAGCGAATGCCGGAGTTCTATGCCTGCGATTTGATTCAACTCACCATCACCCGTTTGCAGGTTTGTCGAGTCAGTAAGATCTCCTCTTTTTCCAAAAGGAATGCCAAGCGTAACAAATGCAACTATCTGAACAGGCTTGGCTTTTCGAATCGCATATCGGAGACCCAATTCAGCGTCTCCAAAAGAATTAAGTGCACCACCGCGACTTTCGGTTCCGGATTGGTTGTACTTCAGGCCGTTGACTGTTACGCGCACAAATACAGGAAACAAACCCATTACAGAAAGCCTGTCTGAAATGCCGTATTGACCCGACAACAGGGTGCTGTAAATTGAATTTGTACGGATAGGTTTTGTTTCCCTTAGCGAATTCAATGAGCCTTCATTGAAGTATGAATCAGAACTAATAAATTGTTGGCTGAGCCGAAACTGTGCGTGTCCTTTCTCAAGGATCTGACCATACGTGATGGAAGTAAAAATGAAGAGAAAAATTAAAGAAAGTATTGATCTCATTTTCATTTCAATTCAGCAAAACCAAAAGTGACCGAAGCAGGATAACACAATGCAATTACATACTTATAATCATTGAGTTCAACACTTGCATTGAGTTGTGTGATGTTAAATGTTTTAGCACCGTCAGAAAAGATTTGCGCCACTTGAAATCCCGAAGAACGGACCGTAGGCCCATTTGTTGAATTAGCCAGATATATGTAAGTCCCCAGGGCAAAATCGGTATCAAAATCACTGCTCAAAGTCAAAATCAAATCACTATTCACAATTTCTAACTTGGTACTTCCTGAAGTATGGTAGCCACCTGCTGAAGAAAAGGTTCCGGTTCGCACAGATCCGGAAATTATAAAATCAACAATGTTACTTTTCACTCCATTTGACTTTGCATGAATTCCTGCAATACCAGCTCCAACTGCCTCTACTTCTCCTGATTGGGTAACCGTTAGAATATTACTATTTTCTGAAAACCATTCTACTACTTCGTTGGGCAATTCTTCACCATTTATATTTTTTACCACAGCATCAAGGTGAACCTTTTCTCCTATACTTAATTCCGTATTTGCGGGAATCTCTACCTCAACCGTTGCCACAGCATTTGTATCACTTACAACTGTTACCTGGACGACAGGGCCTGGAAAATTTCCAAACGAGGGATGCACTTGTGTGTTGCCACTGGCTTTTGCAGTAATCAATCCGCTGCTACTTACCTCAGCAACATCCGTATTGGCTGAAGTCCAGAAAAAGGGAACCTCTTGTTTAAGTCCATACTGATCGTAATATTCAGCTGAAACCTGAGCCTGCTGATCGGGCAGAAGCGCAACATGCAGGGGAGAGACTATGATTTTTTCACCCACTACAGGATCATCCATGTAGTCTGTACCTACACAGCCAGCCAGTGCTAAGACAAGAATAACAACTCCGATGAGAAAAAAACGCATGAAAAAAAGTAGGCATTAAATATTTACCAAAATGTCTTCTGAAAGACTAAAGGGCATCTCTAAACTACTTCGTCATCGCGAAGACGCCTTCCTGCCTGCCGGCAGGCAGGCGTGCACTAAAGTGTTAATTCCAAGGCACTCAAAATCTGTTTAATAGCCGGACGTTTCCTATAGTCAGGGTCAAAATGCTTGTACACAATCTTTCCTGAGGAATTAATAACGTATACAGCAGGCACCGGCAGGTTCGCTCCATTGCTTTCGCCATTAGCTACATTGAAATCAATTCCATACCCTTTGTATCTTTTAATGGTCGCTGCATCCACTGCAAAGGCTACT
>JAKEEN010000166.1 GCA_022616575.1 Flammeovirgaceae bacterium | reverse complement strand
CTTTGCAGGCCGTGGCTTGCCCAGCGATTACATCATAATTGTTGAACGGGTGAATTTCAGTAGCGCCCGTTTTTTTAATGACTTCAGTTAGTGTTGCCTCGCGCGATTGTAAATTATTTTCACACTCGAAAATTTCTCCACCATAGCTCAATACGCCTTTCTTTTTTATTTCAGATGCTGTGCGCGGCATTACGATGTAGGATTTGATCCCCAAAATTTTTGCCGCCCGTGCAATGGCTTGCGCGTGATTACCCGATGAATGCGTGGCAATTCCTTTTGCTCTTTTCTCTGCTGATAATGAAAGTGCGGCATTCATTGCTCCCCGTGCCTTAAACGCCCCCACTTTTTGAAAATTCTCGCATTTGAAAAAAATTTGACATCCGGCTAGTTCGTCTATGCCCGCTGAGGTCAACACGGGTGTTCGGTGAACAAATGGTTTAATGCGGGTGTGTGCATCTTCTATAGATTGTTTGGTAATCATGGAGGTTTAAAGCTTACTAGATTGTAAGTTACAACTTTGTAAGTTACAGTAATGTAAGTTGGTGCTAGCTACTTCAACTCTCAAATTGGGCCTAGTGCGCCTCCAACCAATTTTTTCCAACCCCTGCTTCCACTTCCATTGGCACAGCGAGGTGAACAGCCGTTTTCATCAGCTCGATCACTTTTGGTTTTACAATTTCAACTTCTTGTTTATGCACATCAAAGATTAACTCATCATGCACCTGCATGATCATTTTTGTTTTCAGTTTTTCGCGCTCCAGCCATCGGTGAATGTTTACCATCGCAATTTTGATGATGTCTGCTGCACTTCCTTGAATAGGGGCGTTGATGGCGTTGCGTTCTGCAAAACCCCGTGTGGTAATATTTCTTGAATTGATGTCTCTCAAATATCTTCTTCGGCCTAAAATGGTTTCAACATATTCTTTCTCTCTCGCGTTGTTAATGGAGTCATCCATATAGCGTTTAATAGCAGGAAACTCGGTGAAATATGAATTGATAATTTCAGCTGCTTCACTTCGTGCAATACCAAGATTTTGAGCAAGTCCGAAAGCGGTGCTCCCGTAAAGAATTCCAAAGTTTACTTCCTTAGCTTTTCTACGCATGTCAGGGGTAACCTTATCGAGCGGCACTTTAAAGACTTTTGCTGCTGTTGTTGCATGAATATCGCGCTTATTGCGAAAGGCTTCTATCATGGTTTCATCATGAGCAAAGGATGCGGCAATACGTAACTCAATTTGAGAATAGTCGGCCGACATGAAATCAAATTCATTATTTCGAGCCACAAAGGCTTTTCTAATTTGTCTGCCCTTCTCTGTTCTGATCGGAATATTTTGAAGGTTAGGATTATTAGAACTCAATCTTCCGGTTGCTGCTACCGCTTGTCGATAGTCTGTATGTACCCGGCCATCGCGGGAACTGATCATTTTTGGTAAAGCATCTACATAGGTTGAGCGGAGTTTTTCGTACTCGCGGTACTCCAGGATTCTCTTGGCGATTTCATGCTCATCAGCCAATGTAAGTAGCACATCTTCACCTGTTGCATACTGGCCTGTTTTTGTTTTCTTGGGCTTCTCAATCAGCTTCATCTTCTCAAAAAGGATCTCTCCTAATTGTTTTGGTGAGGCAATGTTAAACTCAGTGCCGGCCAGTTTATAAATTTCTTTCTGTACGCTATCGATATCTCCTTTGAGGCTTTCCGACATTTTTGCCAATGCATCGGTATCAAGTTTAACGCCTTCATGCTCCATGGCGGCAAGCACCCGCATCAACGGCATCTCAACGTCCTGCAAAAGTTTTACATGTCGTCTTTTTTCAAGTTCAGCAATTAATTTTTTCTTCAGTTGGAGGCTCACATCGGCCTGCTCACATAAAATATCTTTTTGGTCGCTGTCTTCTGCGAGTGGTTGATAGTTTAAATACTGACCGGTAATAACACTTAAATCATGAGAAGCTTCCGGCTCAATCAGGTAGTGCGCAATCATAGTATCGAAGAGTATGCCGCGTACGTCAATGTTTTCTTTTTTAAAGGCAAGAAGTGCCTCTTTCAAATTATGGCCGACCTTAGCAATGGTTTCGTTTTGAAGTATTGAATTGAACTTGTCCGTCAGGTTTTTTCCCAAAAACCACGCTTCACCTGGATTACAGGCAAATGCTATCGCCAATAAATTGCCTTGTTCATCAACAGAAACCTGGATTCCAATCTCCGTTTGCTCTTTCAGTTTTTCAACAATTGTATTGCATTGATTTTCATTTTCGATCCATTGATAATTAGCGAAGGAAGTTTGCATTGATTTTTTCTCACCTGCATCTTCAACAACGTTCGGTGTTTCCGCTGCTGCGCCACCAAACATGGATAGCTGCGAAGCCTTATCACTTCTTGCGGCAGACGTTCCCCCAACAGTGTTACCAAATACGCGGGAGAGAATGGTCTTAAATTCGAGCTCCTCAAAAATTGGCTTCAGTTTTTCAGCATCCGGCTCTTTGGCACGAAGTGCTTCCTCGTCAAAGGTTAGCGGCACCTCGGTATTGATGGTGGCTAATTTTTTTGATAAGATCGCTTGTTCGCCAAACTGCTCAACTAATTCTTTCTTCTTTCCTTTTAATTCAGCTGCATGAGCGACTATATTTTCGACCGTGCCGTACTGCTTAATTAATTCGGCTGCTGTTTTAGGGCCAAAGCCCGGAATGCCAGGAATATTATCCGTACTGTCCCCTTGCAATCCGAGTATATCAATTACTTGCGAAACATTTTCAATGTCCCACTTCTCACAAACTTCTTTTGGGCCCATTACGTCCACTAAATTTCCCATGAAGGCCGGCTTATAAAGCAGAATTTTTTCTTCCACCAATTGGCCGAAGTCTTTATCTGGCGTCATCATGTAAATAGTAAAGTCTTGCTTCACAGCCTGCTTGGCAAATGTGCCGATAATGTCATCGGCCTCGAAGCCATCTAACTCAAGCACCGGAATGTTAAAGCCGCGAATAATTTCTTTCACTTTCGGAATGCCATAACGAATATCTTCAGGGGTCTCCTGGCGGTTGGCCTTGTATTCTTTAAAAATCGCATCGCGAAACGTAGGGGCTGAGGTGTCGAACACAACACCGATATGTGAGGGCTTCTGCTTTTGCAAAATCTCAAGCAGTGTATTGGTGAATCCGAATGGAACCGATGTATTAAGTCCGCGCGAATTGATGCGGGGATTTTTACTAAACGCAAAATGTGCGCGGTAGATGAGCGCATAGGCATCAAGCAGAAAAAGTTTTTTGGAAGACATAGGAAGCGAAGGTAACTAAGATTTACGATTTTAGATTTACGATTTTAGATTTGATTCGCGGATCCAAAAATCGTAAATCGTAAATCGTAAATCGTACCTGACATGACGTATGTAAATCCTGTAGACACATTCATTCATTGGGAAAAAACAAGACCTGATAAACTATTTTTAAGACAGCCCATTGAAGGAAAATGGAAGACGTGGACCTTTCAGCAGGCTGGCGATGAAATCAGGAAAGTAGCAAGTGCACTACAATCGCTTAAGCTTTCTCCAAAAAGTAATATTGCCATTCTTTCTAAAAACTGTGCGGAGTGGATCATTGCTGACCTTGCCATTTGGATGGCGGGTTATGTATCGGTTCCGATTTATCCCACACTGGGTGCTGCAACAATTAAACAAATTCTGGAGCACAGCGAATCAAAAGTCCTGATTATTGGCAAGCTCGATAATTTTGAATCTCAACGTGATGGAATCCCGGCTTCCATACAATGCATTAGTGTAACGCAATACGGTCATTCTCCCGGACAACCCTGGAATGATCTTGTAAAGAATCATCAACCTTTGCAAAATCCTTACACCTGGAATCCTGAAGAACTTGCCACCATCAAATATACTTCCGGTACTACCGGCAAACCTAAAGGTGTAATGATCAATTTCAGGGCGTTTACGTTTGTCATTCAAAATGCGTTGAAGGGATTTGGCATTCCTTCGCAAGGGCAACGATTCTACTCTTACTTACCCCTCAGCCACATTGCAGAACGCATGCTGGTTGAAATGGCTGGGTTATACACGGGCGCTACCCTATCATTTT
>JAKEEN010000165.1 GCA_022616575.1 Flammeovirgaceae bacterium | reverse complement strand
TACCTAATTTCATAACGGTGTCAATTTCTTCTACACCAGCCACTCCTTCGTATAAAGAATAAATAGCTTCATTGATCATAGGCATGAGAATACGGTTTGCAACGAAGCCTGGGTAGTCATTCACTTCTACAGGGATTTTCAGAAGTGTTTTAGAAAGATCCATAATACGCTTTGTTACTTCATCAGAAGTACTATAACCCCGGATCACTTCAACCAATTTCATCACCGGTACAGGATTCATGAAGTGCATGCCAATCACTTTATCGGCCCGTTTGGTTACGGAAGCAATTTTAGTTATCGAGATCGATGATGTATTGGTTGCTAAAATGCATGAGGGTTTTGTCACAGCATCCAAATCCTGAAATAATTTTAATTTTAATTCAACATTTTCTGTGGCCGCTTCTACAACGAGGTCAGCATGTTCAACGCCCTTCTTCAAATCAGAATAGGTCGAAAGGTTGGCTAATGTCTGCTTTTTAGTTTCTTCCGTGATTTGTTGTTTCGCTGCCTGGCGATCGAGGTTCTTTTCAATCGTAGTGAGCGCCTTTTTTAAGAAATCTTCAGAGATATCAACCAATGAAACGGTAAAACCGAACTGGGCAAAAACGTGCGCGATTCCATTGCCCATCGTACCCGAACCGATCACAGATATATTTTTCATTTTGAATGTGTTGATGTGTTGATATGCTTATGTGCTGATGTATAATGATATATTCCAATTCTAATCTTCAATCTCCTGTCTTCTATGTTCTATCTTCTATCTTCTATCTTCTATCTTCTATCTCCTGTCTTCTGTCATCCAAAGTTTCGGTCGCAAATATAAAAAGGAAAGTGAATGTATCGAACTTCCAACTTCCAACTTCGGATCCCTCAAGGTTCTATAGAAACTTCTTTACACAACCCCATGGCATTAAACCGGAGTATTAATTTGAGAGGACTGCTGACAGAATCATTGCAATGGAGGGAGCCATGTAAATAGTACCGGTAAAATTTCTGATTGCGTTTATATAATTCATTTTCGTCAGGCCGGCCCAGGAGCTTCATAATTTTTGTTTCATCAAGAGCCAGTAACTTTTCTTTCTGAGCGTTTAAAGCTTCCTGACTTTTGAGTCGCACACCTTTACATCCATGCTTATCGTTTCTCCAGTTTTCTAAATCAAGATTTTCAAATTTAGGTAAAGCCTTACTACAGGCAATCAGCAAGAAAAAAAAACTAAGCCAGAGAAAGTTTTTCATTTTTTTGAAGGGAGTAAAACCACGAAATTGAAATGATAGCATACACGGCTGCAACGCCATACAGTATTCCTGAAAGTTGAAGTGTGTAGGTCAACCCTGTTAATAGGAGAGGGTAAGTAATAATTCGCGCCCATTCCGCCCAGCGTACCCAAGCTTTGTTTTCAAAGATCACACCACAATTAACAACCGTTATTGAAATGAGCACTGTTATAAACGACTTTTCTGCCAGTGTAAACTTAGTCGCATTGAAAAGAAAAAGTGCAGTTCCTGTCAGGCACAATACATATTGAAACAAAACATATAAGTTTAACGAAATTGGTGAGGGCGTTTCATATTTGTGGTACAATGATTTGTCAACGACTGGCGCTGCGCGGTAGCCACCCAGGTATTCTGGCAACCAACCTGGCTTCATAAATATGTATTTGATTTTATCACTCCATTTCGGAATTCGCTTTATGTCTTTCGCCATTTCAACGTAATGGCTGAAGTTTGCATAAAGGGCATTCCAGCTGTTAATAGGTTTTGTAATCCCGTAAGTCGGTTTTTCTTCTTCGGGTTGAAAAGTCCCAAACATTTTATCCCATATAATAAGCGAGCCTGCATGATTTTTATCGATGTATTTCGGATCGCGGCCATGGTGTACACGATGATGGGAGGGAGTATTGAAAATAAATTCAAACCATCGCGGCAGTTTGTTGATGGTTTCAGTGTGTATCCAGAACTGATATAGGGTATTCAACGCTGAGATCAAGGCGAAGTGAAGGGTATCAAAACCCAGAAACGCAATCGGAAGGCTAAATCCAAAAGTCCAAACAACCTGAAGAGAACTTTGACGAAGCGCTACGGATAAATTGTAATCCTCACTTTGGTGATGCACAACATGACCTCCCCAGAACAAATTAATTTCATGGCTCATTCGGTGGGCCCAATAGTAAGCCAGGTCTACTAAGAGGACAAGCACCACCCAATAAAGCCAGTTTGGCTGCCAGGAGAAAAAAGCAAAATGCTCAAATAGAAATTGGTAAACCCCAATAGCCAGCACTTTTAAAAACAAGCCGCTTATTTGGGAGGTGATGCCACAACTCAGGTTGGCGATGGCATCGGGTAGCCGGTAAAGTTTTTGATGCGAAATGCGTTCTGCAATCAATTCAATCCCGATTAAAATGAAAAAGATAGGGATTGATAAAACGATAGGATCAAAGTTCACTTTTTGCTTTCAGTTTATATTATACTTTTGCACCAATTACAGCAGGCAAAGTTAAATAAATAACCTTTCATGGTAGCATTAAAACTCTTTCGGGCGGTTTGGTTTCTTTCAGTTTTTTTATCCATGACGGCTTTACTCTACGCCTACGCATCCATTCAGGGAGATATTTTATTACTGGAGGGAAATGAGACTCTTGCATCTGCCAGCCGCGACAGCTTTGTGTATGCCGGTATGGCTCTGCTGGCTTTAATTAATGTTTCGGTTTACCTGGCAAAGGCGGCTATCAAAGATGAAGTCATCCTGAGTTGGTATTATGGCTTGGTTATCACCATCAATATCTTTTTAATAGTATCCTTCAGTTATGTGCAACTAAACAGCAGTGGTGAGAAATTCGATTTTGAACGGATTGGTTTTATCATTTATGGAAGCCTGTTCCTTTGTGGCCTCTGGCTGCTGGCTGGCCTGCCATTGATGATTTTGCGAAGGAGGAATATAAAATCTATGACTTAATACATTAACTCTGAATCTTTGATTATCAGCATTTTATACGGGTTATGCTTTTGAAGAATTGTAGCTGTGTATTTTTCGTTTCCCT
>JAKEEN010000164.1 GCA_022616575.1 Flammeovirgaceae bacterium | reverse complement strand
GTAAAAGATCAGGCGAAAACAATTCAGCCATTGGCTATGAAGGGTGATCCTAAATTGCGTTTTAACTGGAATGCCTCATTAACAACCAGTCCGAACAAACCAGACCGCGTTTATATAGGCAGCCAGTTTGTTCATCGTTCTGATGACATGGGCGAAACCTGGGTTAAAATTTCCCCCGACTTAACTACCAACGATCCAAAAAAACAAAATCAGGAAAGTTCTGGCGGTCTCTCACGCGATAACTCGGGGGCGGAAAACCATTGTACCATTTTTACTATAGCCGAGTCACCGGTAGATGAGAACGTAATCTGGGTGGGAACTGACGATGGCAATCTTCAGCTTACAAAAGATGGGGGTAAGACATGGACCAATGTGATAGCTAATATCACGGGCCTCCCTAAGAACACCTGGACTTATCATGTTGAAGCAAGTGTATTTGGAGCCGGCATAGCTTATGTTGTTTTTAACGGCTATACAACAGGCGATATGAATACTTACGTGTATAAGACTTCAGATTATGGCGCCACATGGAAGTCACTGGTGACTCCGGAGATTTATGGCTTTGCGCGTAATATTCAGGAAGATTTTGTAAATGAGAATTTACTCTTTCTGGGAACTGAATTTGGCCTTTACATTACACTCAACGGTGGCAAGAGCTGGTACAAGTTTACCAACAATTTCCCTGCAGCGAATGTGCATTTTATTGAGATGCACAAGAAAACTAACGACCTGGTGGTAGCAACGCACGGCCGTGGCGTCATTATCCTTGATGATATTAGTCCGCTCAGGCAACTCACAGAAGAAACCATGAGCAAAGATTTGTACTTTTTCAAAACCAAGCCAACTCAAATTGCCGAATCCAATGGTTTTGGAGGCTCGAATACAGAAACACAATTTGTGGGGGCTAATCCAACCAGCGCAGCAAAAATTATTTACCATCTAAATAAGAAACACATTCTTGGAAAGATGACTCTTGAAATCCATGATGGCAACGGTAACAAGATTACGGAGCTTGGGCCTGGTAAAGCAAAAGGAATAAATATTGTGGAGTGGAATTATAACATCAAGCCGCCCAAAATGGCAACGGCTAAAACGTTTGCGTTTGGCGGATTCACTTCACCACGCGTACCAGCCGGAACATACAAGGTGGTAATCCAAAAAGGAAAAGAAACGTACACTAATGATTTGGTCATTGAATACGATTCCAAATCTGACATTCCCCTGACCGATAGAAAACTCCAGGAAGCAACCACCAGGAAATTATATGACATGTCGCAAGAGTTGGCTTACATGGTTTATACGCTTGATGAATATTTGAAAGTAGCCGAACAGGCGAAGGCTAAAGGGCCCGCAGGAATTAAAGCTGCCTCACCTTTGATTACTGAACTCACAAAGCTTAAAGAGACATTGGTAGTTACCAAAGGCGATAACTATGTGGGTGCTGCAGAACCTCAGTTGAGAGAAAAGATGGCTGAGCTTTATGCTAAAGTGGCGCAGAGTTTTTATAAGCCCAACCAGGCAGAGTTAGATAATTTAGAAGCTATCGAAAGCCGGTTCAATGCAGGTAAGGCAGAGTACAAGAAAATTAAAGACAAGCATCTTTCGAAAGTTACGAGCTTCCTGGCGAAGGATGGCATTCAGCCGCTTGTGCTGAAAACCTTTGATGAGTTTTTAGCAGAACCTTAATAATTTTCACCCGTCCGACCGCTTGGAGCCCTGCCTACCGGTCAGGCAGGCGGTCAGACGGGTTCGTATTTTTTACTCCCTAAACTTTTGAATAGTGCTTATAGAACGAAGTGATCGTTTCAATGCCCATTAGGAAATTTTTAATTCCGTAATGTTCGTTAGGTGAATGGATGGCATCACTGTCCAAACCAAAACCCATTAACACTGTATCAAGCCCTAACTCTTTCTTGAATAAAGAAACAATCGGGATACTTCCACCATCCCGTGTTGGTATAGGAGACTTTCCCCACACTTCCTGAAACGCCTTGCTTGCTGCGTAAAAGGCCGGTGAATCAGTTGGTGTCACAGCAGGTTGGCCTCCATGCAAGGCAGTAACTTTTACTTTCACTGATTTTGGTGCAATAGAAAGAAAATGCTTCGTGAATAATTCGGTGATCTCTTCATTTACCTGGTTGGGCACCAGCCGCATCGAAATCTTTGCATTGGCCTTCGAAGGTAAAACGGTTTTAGCCCCTTCGCCAGTATATCCTCCCCAAATTCCATTTACATCAAGGGTGGGGCGAATACCGGTGCGCTCTAATGTTGTGTATCCATTTTCGCCTTTAATTTCATCTATCCCTAATTCCTTTTTGTAAGCATCCAAACTGAAAGGTGCTTTATTTAAATCTTCACGCTGCGCTACCGTTAGCTCGACCACTTTATCATAAAATCCAGGAATGGTAACCCTTCCATTTTCGTCATGAAGCGAAGCAATCATTTGCGAAAGAACATTGATTGGATTGGCCACCGCTCCCCCGTAAACGCCCGAATGCAAATCACGGTTCGGTCCGGTTACTTCTACTTCCATATAACTCAACCCCCGAAGCCCAACAGTAATGGAAGGATGATCTAATGAAATCATGGCGGTATCTGAAATCAATATGACATCCGCCTTCAATTTTGATTTGTTCTCCTTAACAAAAGTTCCAAGATTATCAGACCCCACTTCCTCCTCCCCCTCAATCATGAATTTTACATTGCACGGTAAAGCCTTCAACTTCATCATCGCTTCAAAGGCTTTGATGTGCATATAGAATTGACCTTTGTCATCGCATGAACCACGCGCATAGATTTTTCCGTCTTTTATCACGGGCTCAAAGGCAGGGGAGTTCCAAAGATCAAGCGGATCGGGGGGTTGCACATCGTAATGACCGTACACTAAAACAGTAGGTAACGTTGCATCGATAATTTTTTCTCCGAAAACAATTGGGTAGCCTTTTGTTTCACACAATTCAGCTTTATCAACTCCAGCAGTTACGAGTTTTTCTTTCACAAACTCAGCTGCTTTGCGAACGTCATTTTTATGGCGGCTGTCTGCACTGACTGAGGGGATTCGAAGTAAATCAAACAACTCGTCCAGGAAGCGTTGTTGATTTGCAGAAATATATTCTTTAATCATAGCATGAAAAATGAGAGCGGCAAATTAAACAGATCGCAGCAATGAAACTAATTCAACCTGATCTTCATGATATAGGTTTCTGTAAGCTTTTCGGGTTCTTTGATTTTTCCTTTCGTACCGATAATCTGCAGTAGTTGACTGTTTCCAATGAAATAAAAGGTGTGCTCTGCAAACGCTCCTGTTGTCGGGATATTCAAGTGCGGATCAAAAGCACTTAACAATTTCACTTTGGTGATTTTATCATCATCCTCACTCAGTTCGAGTTGATGAATTGCCTCGGGAAACAAAACATTCTGCACACCTACAATTGATCCCCTGTAATTATACAACCC
>JAKEEN010000163.1 GCA_022616575.1 Flammeovirgaceae bacterium | reverse complement strand
AGTCCAACAGTCATTTGCTTTTCCGGGTGAACGAACAGTCCACCTAAATCAAAAGCCATAGCACTGGCCCGATAACCAGCCAGATTAGAAAAAATCATTTTAGCATTGACACCAAACCGAAAAACTCCTGACTGAAAACTCTTCCCAATAACTAAGGCAGTCTCTGATGATTTAAAGCTTCCTAATTCGGCACCGCTTGCGTCATAACTTTGTAAATCACCATATTCCAAATGTTGAACCCCAAACGTGATCACGCCTGCTTTGCGAAACGGATGTGCATACCCGAACGATGCCTGACCCACATCAGCTACATAGAATAAATAATTTGCGGTAAAGAACCGGGCCATTGAATCGCTGGCCAAGGTTGGGTTAGAAAGAAAAAGGCTTATATCACGATCGGTCAACGACACGTTAACCCCACCTAAAGCAGCCTGACGGGCTGAAGGCGGCACATTTAGAAAATCAAAGGATTTAGTTTGTGCTAAAACACTCCCGGCCTGCACCACCCAAATAACAATCAGCAATTTTTGGATCACAGGCCTAAATATCTTGATGGATTGATTAAAAACAAAGGTTTCGATTGGATCTACCCTGATATAATTGGGACAGCTCCTTCCGAAACATAAAGTTATTTCGCCCTCGCCACACGCTTCAAAGGTTGTGGCTCGGCAAGTATTGCTGTTTTCTCTTCTGTAAAAACAAACTTCATAGGTCTGGCTACCCTCTCTTTCAACAGCGCTATTCTTAATACGTCATCAACCGAATTCACAAAATGGAATTTTAATCCTTTGACATAGTGCTTCTCAATCTCTTCAATATCCCTTCGATTCTTTTCACTGAGAATAATTTCTTTAATCCCGCTACGCTTGGCAGCCAGAATTTTTTCTTTAATCCCTCCTACGGGAAGCACTTTGCCGCGAAGCGTTATTTCCCCTGTCATGGCAAGATTAGGTTTTACTTTTCGCTGCGTGAAAATTGAAGCCAACGAAGTCAACATGGTGATGCCTGCGGAGGGGCCATCTTTAGGTACTGCACCTGCCGGCACATGAATATGGAGATCGTATTGTTGGAACACACGGTTATCTATATTAAGGGAATCTGCACTTGACTTAAGGTATGACAGCGCAGCCATCGCTGATTCTTTCATCACATCACCTAACTGGCCTGAAATGGTCAATGCCCCCTTACCTTTATTTAAACTTGATTCCACAAAAAGAATTTCACCACCCACTTGTGTCCAAGCCAGCCCTGTAACTACTCCGGCAATTTCATTACCCTGATAAAGTTCTTCATCAAAAATTTCAACCCCCAAGGCTTTCTTGACCATTTCTCCGGAAACTACATTTTCATAAGCTTCTTCCATAGCCACCGATTTGGCCACACTGCGAATAATGGTTCCGATTTTTCTCTCCAATCCCCTCACACCTGACTCACGTGTATAGCTTGATATAATCTTGGCTATTGATTCTTTTGTGAATTTAAGCTGAGCAGGTTTGAGGCCATGCTCGCTCAGTTGTTTTGGCACCAGGTGCTTAGTAGCAATTTCTATTTTCTCTACCTGGGTATAGCCGGTGATTTCGATGATCTCCATTCGATCGCGCAATGCCGGATGAATCGTATCTAATGAATTGGCAGTTGCTATGAAAAGGATCTTGGAAAGATCGTACTCAACTTCAAGGTAATTATCGCCAAACGTATTGTTTTGTTCCGGATCCAGTACTTCTAACAAAGCTGATGACGGGTCCCCTCTGAAATCAGATCGTACTTTATCAATCTCGTCCAGCACAAAGACGGGATTTGATGATTGCGATTTCTTAAGGTTCTGCAAAATCTTTCCTGGCATGGCCCCTACATAGGTTTTGCGATGGCCGCGAATTTCAGCTTCATCGTGTATGCCACCGAGTGACATGCGCACATATTTTCTTCCGAGTGATTTAGCAATCGATTTTCCCAACGATGTTTTACCAACGCCCGGAGGTCCGTACAAGCAAAGTATCGGACCTTTCATATCGCGTTTCAACTTTAGCACAGCGAGATATTCAATGATGCGCTTCTTTACTTTCTCTAAGCCTGAATGTTCCTTATCGAGAATCTTGTTTGCCTTGTTCAAATCGAAATCATCTTCCGTGAATTCTCCCCAGGGCAAGTCAAGCATGAACTCCACATAATTCATTGCTACTGGATATTCTGCAGCAGCCGGATTAATTCGTAAAAGTTTATCCAACTCTTTATTGAAATGTGCGGCTACTTCTTTCGACCACTTTTTCTGTTCACCCCTTTTCCGCAAAGCTGCTATCTCTTTGTCAGGTGTATCATATCCAAGCTCGTCTTGCAATACTTTAATCTGCTGACGGAGGAAATAATCTCGTTGTTGCTGGTCAATATCAGTATGTACCTTCTTCTGAATCTCATGTTTGATCTCGAGCATTTGAATCTCACGAAGCATAAACTGAAGTAACAGGGTGCCCCGATCGGTCAGGTTTTGCGTCTCAAGAATCTTTTGTTTATCGGCAACCTCTACATTCAGGTTTGAAGAAAGGAAATGAATGAGAAAGCTCATGCTTTGAATATTATCCAACGCAATCTGTGCTTCCTGCGGAATTTCCGGGTTGAGTTTTAAAATTTTAAATGCCGCATCTTTGAGCGAGTTAATTAATGCTTTTGCTTCTTTGGCATTCACATTAATGGCTGCATCATGATGAAGCTCCACCCGTGCGGTGAGGTATGGTTCTTCCTGGATAAATTCTTTCACCTCGAACCGGTTTTTACCCTGAATGATAATGGTTGTATTCCCATCAGGCAATACCAACATTTTAATAATTCGGGCAATTGTTCCGGTGCGATAGAGTTCGTCAATAGTTGGCTCCTCTGCCTTCGGATTGCGTTGTGCAATCACACCAATGATTTTACTTCCGGCATAGGCTTTCTTCACTAAGCGAATCGACTTTTGCCGACCCACCGTAATGGGAATAACTACTCCCGGAAACAAAACAGTATTTTTTATAGGCAGAATAGAAAGCTCAGCGGGCAATTCGGAAGGCTTCAACTCTGAATCTTGGTCGGGATTGATCAGTTGAACCAAGTCGTTTGACTCTTCCTGTACTAGTTCTATGGGTAATGCTTTAAACATATATGGATGCCAAGATGGCACGTATCTTCTTTATTAAAGGTTTCAAAACCGGACCGTCTAAATAGTCAATAGTAATGCCAAGAGGTTGTAAAAGAACTAAAATAATGGCAACTTTAATTAGTTGTTAAGCTTTTTACCAAACCTTAAGCGAGGTGAAAACTCATTTTTTAAACTGTTTTCTTATTGTTTTAACTATTTCTGTTACTCAAGCGCTTGCTCAGAAACCCAAAAAGGGCTTTAAGAAGGCAGGTGTAATTCAGCTTAACGATAGCCTGACAACATACAGCCAATCTGACATTTTCGAATTCCCCCAAGTCAACAAACTTATCTATTATCAAAACGCTGAAGAACTCAAGAAAATTACTGAGTTTAAAAACGCAGGTCGAGAGCAAGACGAATACACAACATTGAAACAATATGTTACGAATTTCGGTAACGAGAATTTTTACCGCAACGCTTCGATGATTTGGAGGCTTGCCAATCTTTCTGAGAAATATGGACCTAAGGGCGAAGCTGTTTTGCTTTATCGATTGGTTTTAAAACATCACCGCCAGGACGTTGACGGCAAAAAAGTAAGACTCCAATATGATACACTTACCTGGTTGGAACGCGATTATTATGTTCCGCTAAAGCAATATTATGAACTGGTTGAATACCGGAAAGAAATCGATACCCTTCGCCCTCCGCATGGAGTGCTCCTCAATATGGGACCCTTAGTCAATTCACTTAAAGAAGATTACGCACCCACCATCGGCAATGTTGATTCCATTCTGTTGTTCACCTCAAAAAGAAATCAGCATACACAAACTTTTGAAAAACGGTTTGATGAGGATTTGTTTTTTGCTCACCGGGCAGGAGAATACTGGATGGAGGTAACCGAATTCAGAACCATTAACACACAATACAATGAAGGCTCTGCCTGTTTAAGCGCTGATGGAAAGAATTTATTTTTTGCGCGCTGCAGTTCTCCTGACTCGCAGGGTAATTGCGACTTGTTTATGGCTGAATTAAAACCGGATAATACGTGGGGACTGATACGGAACCTGGGCTCCACTATCAATACCGCAGCGTGGGATTCTCATCCAACTCTTTCGCATACCGGTGATACTTTATTTTTTGCATCAGACAGAATTGGTGGATTTGGATTAGCAGATATTTATTACTCCGTAAAAGATGTGAATGGCAATTGGCAAAAAGCCGTCAACCTCGGGCCCATCATAAATACGCGCGGAAATGAAGTGAGCCCGTTCTTTCACCATAAATTCAATGTACTCTATTTTAGCTCTGATGGCCAGCCAATCAACTTTGGTTCGTTTGATATTTATAAAACATATCGGCAGAAATCTCATTGGACCGAACCAAAAAATATCGGACCGCTTGTAAATGGGCAAGGTAGCGAGTACTACTTCACGATAGATTCAGAATCAAATTCATTATACTACGCACGATCAGAAGAACACGAAATACAAAATCTTGATCTTCATTCATTCCCTGTGCCCATGGAAGCACAGCCTGAGGCCGTGGTTAATTTAAAAGGAACACTGAAAGACAAAAAAACAGGGAGGCCTTTCCAGGGAATTGTCTCCATCATTGATTTGGACGAAGGCGTTGAAGTAGCCCCAAAATTCTTGCGGCCGGATGGCTCATTTGATTTTAATCTGATCAACAAACGAAATTACCTGCTTATCATTCAGGGTGATGACTTCTTTCGAATCGAGCACATCTTTTATCTTGATGGCGATCAGCAACTGGATCTTGAAACCGAACCCATTGAGGCAAAGCTTGCTTTTAAATCACTGGAATTTGAAAGCGGCAAATCGGATATACTGCCTTCCATGCATCAGGATCTCGACAGGCTTGCCAACTTCCTGATTGACCATCCCAAATTCAGGCTTAGTATATCGGGTCATACTGATTCGCAGGGACGTGCCGATGCAAATCTTAGGCTCTCGCAAGAACGAGCCGATGCTATCAAAGCCTATTTAGTGTACACATTTAAAATTGAATCGGCACGCATCAGCGCTATCGGCTATGGCGGGTCAAGACCCATTGTAAAAGAAGAACATGATGACCACCGTCAGCTTAATCGAAGAGTTGAGTTTGAATTGAAAAAGGAAGACCAACAAAATAAATAGCGCTGGTTGCAAATCGCGGACAGAATTTGATTTGAAAAAAGATTACCCTAACCTTGCTGAATTGTGTGAACTATTGTCTTCATGAAGCTTTCAGATAAGGTCGTTTCTTTTAGAAAAAATAAAAACCTCACCCAAGAGGAATTAGCTGACCGATCCAATATTACATTAAGGACCATTCAACGAATAGAAAAAGGGAAACGATTCCGCGGGGGTTTACATTGAAATCAATTGCCAAAGCACTCGATAAAGAAGTGGCAGATTTTTCTGCGAGCCCTGAATGACACGCTGAGAAATAAAGCCCAATTAACATCCTTCAAATGGAAGGAACGTAGAATTCTTTTGCCAACAACCATTAACGGAGAAAAAACCAGCTTGTACTTCGATACCGGAACCAGTGCATTTGAACTACTCACAAGCAAATCGATTTTTGAAAGGCTAATCAGGCATGGGGCGCCCATAGAAAACTATCGGGTTAACTCATGGGGAAATACACTCCAGGCCTTTTCTGCTCTTACTGATCACCGGGCAGAATTTGTAAATGTTTCAATTCCGCTAAAAAAAGTGACGTACATTGAAGGAACCAGTTTGGTACAGAACCTGCTTATGCGAATTTCAGGTATGGGCGGAATGACAGGCAACAAATTGT
>JAKEEN010000162.1 GCA_022616575.1 Flammeovirgaceae bacterium | reverse complement strand
TCTGATCTTTTTCGGTCTCGCTCTGAACGGGAGTAAGTAAGGGGTAAACTTTTTCGAGGACGGTCTGATCTTTTTCGGTCTCGCTCTGAACGGGAGTAGGTAAGGGGTAAACTTTTTCGAGGACGCTCTGAACTTTTTCGGTCACCCCCAAGGGTCCCTAGTTTAGTTTGTTACGAAAAGTTGGAATCGAGCACTGATCAGTTGGATTTTTAAATCCGGTTTATCGTATAAGGAAGAAACTCAGACACATCGCCACCATACCGGTGAACTTCACGAATAATGGATGAGTTGATGGCTGCAAACTGGGGGGAAGTAATTAAGAACACCGATTCAAGATCGGCATTGAGGTGCCGGTTTACCTGGGCAATACTGTTTTCATATTCAAAATCAGTGGTATTGCGAAGGCCTCTTAATAAATACCTGGCATCGTATTTTTTGGCAAACTCAGCCGTAAGCTCAGCATATGTTTTCACTTTAATATTGGGGTACTTCTCAAAAGTCTGCTCAATCAACCCCACCATTTTATCAATATCAAAATACCGAAGGCTCTTTTTGCTGTTATAGCCAATGGCCACAATAATTTCATCGAACAGATTCAATCCGCGCAATACAATGTCTTCATGCCCTTTGGTAAACGGATCGAATGAACCTGGGAATAAGGCTACTCTCTTCATACTTACACTGAGTATATTCCGTACAAGTCTGTGAAGTGATGCTCCTGCACTTCATCAAACATGTATCCGAATTCCAGAAAAGAAGGCCTGTCGCCAAACGATACGTTGCTGATGTATTTGTAAAACTCATGATAGTGAGGGGAGTTTTTACCAACGTATCCCCACAAAACTACCTGGCTGGTACTTTGATCCATATTCAACGCCTTCATCACCAGCATAATGTAGCGCACATAATCAGAAAACTGCTTGATAATAAATTGATTGTAGTACACCAGTTTGTCTTGTTGCACAGACAAGATGTGCAGCTTGAAACGGTCTATATAAATATAGAGCGGGTTATCCTGGCGTTTGGCTGCTGCGCGCATGATTCCATCAATCAGCGTCAGCGATTGATGCGTGAATACTACGGTTGAATTCTGATAAAGGCCTTGAAGCCAAAGGCGTAGTTCTTTATGAATGGCAAATACCGTTACGGAAGAAGAATGTTCATGAATTGAGTAGAGAAATTCTTCTGTTGCCGGGTCGATGTGGGCATTGAACTTCAGGTAATCACTAAGCGCGTCATCTGAAAACAAGGCTTTAGGAACCTGAACAAATTTATTGTTCTTGATGGATACTTTGATAAACTTCCAAAAGCCTGCCAGCAACAGGGAGTGGTCGTCAAATAAATGTTTGAGTGCCGCGAGGTGTTCCTGGTGAGAGCCTATGGAGGGCAACACATAGTCTTCCAGTAAGAGAATGCGATGGTCTTGCGAATCAACAACGCCTATTTGGAAGTCGCGGGTGCCGAGATTAATAAGAAGAGCGTATTGATGAATGAGGTCTTCATCAAAGCGCTCGTCTTTAACTTTTTTAATCAGTTTATATTGAAGCGCAGTGGTATGCACTTATTCCCAGTTACCGGAAGTATTCACATCAGTTCTTGAACCGAAGCGCAAAGGCTTGCGGTTTTTAGCTTCATTGCGTTCGTTACGGTCAGGGTTGATCGGGGCGGGGTCTTTCACTTCAATAACAGAAACTTTAATTCCGTTTCTGTCAATAACCTCAGTGAAAATATCGAATGATTTGTTATCAGAACCGGGTACAAGGTTGAGGGTTTTTACATCTATTTCAGGATTAAACTGATAATCCCAGAAGTTAATCAGGATTTGACCTTTCTTTACATGATCACCTACATTAAATCTTGCCATGCTATGGACGGTACCTTTTTCGAGGAAAGAATATTCGTCCGTCCGTTCACTGCCATCTTTTTTCAGTCTGTATGATTTGGCCCCCTTAACAACATAGTCGCCTACCTTCACACCATCTCCATACCCTTGAAACACTCCATTATCTGCAGCATTGACGGTATAGTTTTTCTTAAAGATTTTCTCTTTGGCAGAAATGCTGCCTAACGTATCGAATAGTACTTCCACCTTGTCAACCCCATAGCTTTCCTGGGTAATAATTTCTCTTCTTTGAATGATGGGTACTTGAGCAGTTTCAATGAAATTAATGAGCGTATCCCAGCTGCTTGTGTATTTACCATGTTGCTCCAGGTACACCTTTTCTGCTTCACGGATGAGCGATAATTTTTCTATGACTTGAGCTTCTGTGGTTGAAATTGATTCTTTGAATTTGATCGTACTGTCAATGCTGCTATAGAGATAATAGAAAAGGGCAATACTCAGCACGAATAACACAGTTCCAACAATCTTTGTAAGGTTCATTTTTCAAGGTTTAGGGCACAATTATAAAGTTTTAAGGGCGAAATCACAATTCTATATCATACCAAAGAAGGCTAAATTTTATAAAACCCCCGGAGGTTTTTCAGGGCTCCGAAAGTCTTGCCAATCCTGAAAATGCCGTGCTTTTCATCAGTTGGTATGATGTCAATTTCATACTGACTCAAAAACCTGACTTCCCTGATTATCTGCTTCCTGGTTTCCGGATCGTTGCCGGTTTGTACTTTTCCTCCCCTTATTTCGGCACTGAAAAACAGTTCAATGGCATGTAAGGGGCCATTTATGAATTCGCAGACAAATAAAAAGTCACGAACTGCTATTTGAAGGCCGGTTTCCTCCAAAAATTCACGTTCCAGGCTTTGCCCTGTTGTTTCACCAAAATCAATGCCCCCACCCGGGGGTGCCCAGAGATTTCTCTTAGATAGGGATTGGTGATTAACCATTAATAGCTTGTCTTCCTGAAAGGCAAGTCCGCAAACGCGAATGCGTACTTTATTGCCATAAACGGCTTTAATTTCTTCGGTCATGGTTACTACTTTCGGTGGAATGCCATTGAATGCTGCGAACCGTCTGGATAGAAAGTGCGTTATTTCTGGCAGTATAATTGTTTAATACTAAATTTGAGAAAAATTTTAAGACATGAAGAGAATCCTGTTTTTGATCGTTTTCGCAGCCTTTGCAGGTGCAGTGTCTGCACAAGAGGCCAGCGGCCCTGTTATGGCTTTCGAAAAGAAGAGCCACGATTTTGGAGATATTGTTCAGGGTGACAAGGTGGAGCACCTGTTTAAATTTACCAACACGGGCAATGAGCCTCTGATTATTACAAACATCCAGGTTCAGTGTGGTTGCACAGCGCCCGAATGGCCAAGAAACCCGATTCCACCTGGCGGCAAAGGTGAGATTAAAATTGTTTTCAATAGCACCGGTAAAATGGGCAAGCAAAACAAGACATCGACTATCGTTTCAAATGCCGAGGCAACCAACCAGATTGTGTTTACCGGCAATGTAATCGAGAAGAAGCAACAGCCTCAATAAATCCATCAGACTGTGAGCGTTCAGAAAAATGCTCACGATGAAAGCCATCCTGACAGAATCGTCAGGATGGTTTTTTGTTTTGTATAAAGGTTATCAATAAGAGTGCCCAGCCAGCCAGCAGAAAAACACCGCCAACAGGAGTAAGAAGTGCAAAAGCTTTCATGCTAATAAAACAAAGTAGATAAAGGCTTCCGCTGAAGAGTATTATACCAAGCAAGAAACTGATCGCGGATAACTTCAGGTATTTTTCTTCAAAGAAATTAAAGCTGAATCCAGCCACTAAAAGTGCAAAGGCATGATACATCTGGTAGCGGACTGCCAGCTCAAATGTTTCGGTTCTGCCAAGTTCAGATAAAAGCGGCTTGAGAGCATGGGCGCCAAAAGCCCCTACCATCACGCTTAAGAATCCAAGGGATGCTCCCGCTATGAGGGTTTGTTTTTTGTTCATTGAATGTTGTAGTTACGCTCGCCAAAGATAGCCGTACCCACTCTTATTAATGTACTGCCCTCCTCCAAAGCAATTTTATAATCGCCACTCATCCCCATCGAAAGTTCTTGCATGATGACTTGTGTTGGCAGGGTACCTTGCTTTAATTTTTCAAAAAGATGTTTTAGGGATTTAAATTCCTTTCTCACCTGGTCATGGTTTTCGGTAAAAGTTGCCATGCCCATGAGCCCGATGATTTTGATATGTTTCCATGAACTTATTTTACCCGATAGCAGAAGGGAGGTCACCTCGGTCGCATCAAAACCAAATTTGGTTTCTTCCTCAGCAATATGGACTTGCAATAAACACGAAACCACACGATTAATTTTTGCAGCCTGTTTATTAATTTCTTCAAGAAGTTTAATACTATCTACCGAATGTATCAGGCTGACAAAGGGTACCACATATTTCACCTTGTTTGTCTGCAGGTGGCCGATCAGGTGCCACTCAATATCTTTTGGGAGTTGCTCATACTTGCCGGCCAGCTCCTGCACTTTGTTCTCACCAAAGACCCGGTGTCCGGTTTGGTAGGCTTCCAACACTTTTTCTGCAGACTGAGTTTTGCTTACAGCAATTAACCGTGCATGGGGGGGTAATTCCTTCTTTAAATCGACAATATTATTTTTAATGCTCATTTCTTAATTTTCGGACTTATCACCCAAAAATATGGCGATACTCGGAACCTTGCTTAAAAAAGGTATTCAAATTAGGGAAATGCTGGAGGAGGAGTACACCTCGCCACTGGATTTACAGAAAAAGGAGTTAAAAGAGTTACTTATCAATGCACGACAGACCGAGTTTGGCAAGTATTACAACTTTTCTGATATCCTCAAATCATTCCGTACCAACAACAGGGCATTCTACAAGCATTTTAAGAAGAACGTACCCATTCATTCATATAACAAAATTTATAGTGACTGGTGGCGCTTGGCGCTGAAAGGCGTTAAGAATATGTGCTGGCCGGGCCGTGTAAAATATTTTGCATTAAGCTCCGGTACTTCAGAAGCTTCCTCCAAGTACATTCCTGTTACCAAGGACATG
>JAKEEN010000161.1 GCA_022616575.1 Flammeovirgaceae bacterium | reverse complement strand
TGCTCAGAAACACAAGGACAATAAAGGCTACTAACGATCCAAGGCAAGAGGCCAAAAAGGTTTTGAAAAAATTCATTTCTTAAGAATTAAAGGGCAAAAATAATCAATACCGTCAATCTGTCTTTACTTTTACACGAACAATTGCCCGATCATTTTTATGGCTGATTCACAGTTTAAAAGAGCTTTTCTCCTCATTGGGTCCAATCTCGGGAACCGGAAGAAGCACCTTTTGGATTCTTTGTCATATTTAAAAGAGTTAGGCAATATTGAGTCAACTTCTTCAATCTATCAAACAGCTGCCTGGGGTAAAGTTGATCAAAATGATTTCTTAAATCAGGCCGTGGAGCTGCATACTGAACTCTCAGCCAAACAATTACTCGAAGAAATCTTCTCAATTGAAAAAAACCTAGGGCGAATACGGAATGAAAAATGGAGCCCACGAACTATCGATATTGATATTCTATTCTACGATAACCAGATTATTGA
Organism: Flammeovirgaceae bacterium; assembly: GCA_022616575.1. Lineage (GTDB taxonomy): Bacteria > Bacteroidota > Bacteroidia > Cytophagales > Cyclobacteriaceae > JAKEEN01. Next base: position 3,167 of record JAKEEN010000161.1, on the reverse strand, counting down.
AGAACCGGATTTAAAAATTCCGCATCCTGAAATTCAAAACAGAAAATTCGCCCTCATGCCAATGGCAGAGATTGCACCACATTTAGTGCATCCCCAACTTAAAAAAAATATATTAGCATTGCTGAAGGAATGTAAAGATCCACTAAACGTGGTGAAGTTTTAAAGTTACAATCAAGCGAACAACTTTAAATTTTTTCAGCTTTAAACCAAAGACTGCGCTTCTACCTCTGGTGAAATCTTTTTAACAAGGCCTTGTAAAACTTTACCCGGACCGCATTCGATATATTTTTTCGCTCCATCAGCAGTCATTTGATTAACCGACTGGGTCCAGCGAACAGGAGCTGTTAACTGCGCTATTAAATTTTTCTTGATATCAGCCACCGTCACAGATGGCGCTGCATTTACATTTTGATAAACCGGGCAGGTTGGATTATTGAAGGTTGTACTTTCAATAGCCGCGGCCAATTCCTTACGGGCCGGTTCCATTAACGGGGAGTGAAATGCACCGCCTACCTGCAATGGCATGGCACGTTTTGCTCCTGCTGCTTTCATTTTTTCGCAAGCTATATCTATTCCTTTTATGGAGCCGGAGATTACCAATTGCCCCGGGCAATTATAGTTTGCCGCTACTACTACTTCATCTTTAATCGATGCACACACTTCTTCTACTACAGCATCATCAAGACCTAAAATAGCAGCCATGGTTGATGGATTTACTTCGCATGCATGTTGCATAGCCATTGCCCGTTGGTAAACCAATTTCAACCCATCAGCAAATGGCAACGTTTTATTTGCTACTAATGCAGAGAACTCTCCCAACGAATGGCCAGCCACCATATCAGGTACAAAAGAATCCGCGGATAGTGCAAGCGCCACAGAATGAAGAAAAATAGCTGGCTGGGTTACTTTGGTTTGTTTCAGTTCATCGCCCGAACCTGAAAACATAATGTCGGTTAATTTAAAACCAAGTATATCATTGGCTTGATCAAAATAGGTTTTCGCTTTGGGATTTGATTCATACGCTTCTTTACCCATGCCGGTAAATTGTGCGCCCTGACCGGGAAATATGTATGCCTTCATTTCTCAGATATTTAGTAGGTGTTTGAGTTGATATGTCGCTTCGCGAAATACGAAAAAATTGGTCAATCCAAAAAACGGGACTTTAGTTCGGGTGTGGGGATCATGCAAGCATCTCTTTTACCAAACCAACGATATCGGTTTCTTGCAATCAGGTTATAGATAGAGTCTCTTAAAAAACCAGGAATTATTGCAAAGCTGTAAAGCAGCGGCCATAGGCCAGAAAGTCTTTTTGATATTTCTAATGCCGCCCTGCTTTTAGTGAAAATCTTGCCATTCTGCAAAAGAATTATTGTCTCTGAAATTTGAGGATCAATACCCTGATCTTTCAGTCTTCGAATAGCAAAATCTGATTGCAGCGAAGCAAATCGAAATTTGTTTTTAGGGTCTCGCTTAATAATAAATTGGACTGCTCCATTGCAAAGATTACAGACGCCATCAAAAAAAATAATGTTTTCGGTCGTCATCGAAGAAGGTGAACCCAACCCTTGTATGTTTTGACCCGGTCTGCCTGAACTGTTTCAAACTCGACCTCGGCTACCCAATAGTAAATGGCAGAGGCTAAATCCTGACCGTTATTATCGCGGCCGTTCCAATCAACATAAATTGTATTCTCGCCACCCGATTTATAATCAAAAACTTCTTTGCCCCAACGGTTGAACACTTTAAATGAGACATTTCTCACAAAGCGAGCGCATCTTGTTTTATCTTCCTCTCTAATACCATTGCCGCATTGCTCAATAAAACCGCTTTCACTCGCCATTGTATATCGGGTACTATCACTGTAAGCACTAAAGAAATCGTTACATCCGTCATTATTAGGGGTAAAGACATTGGGCATTTCAAAATACCAGCAATTGTCAATGCAAACCGGATCGCTTAACTCACTTTCGTTACCTGAACGATCGACCACGGATATTCTATAACATTGAGCATTTGAAGGAAGACTTTTGTGGATATAAAAATTATCCCTGACGGAATCTATCAGATTATACTTGCCATTATCGGTGATGGCTGCATAAATACGATAATATGAGATCTGGCTGCGGCATGAGTCTTCATCAGGTTTTGCCCAGGTAATACGATTTTCGAATACGTTGTTCGAGCACAAGTAATCAATTGAAAGTGTATCGCAATTTGGTAAATCAGCGACCGGGGGTAGCGGTTTGCAAGGAGGTATGGTATCGCTGGGTTGTGCGCAAATAATCTGCGATGAATTCTCTAAGGGATTTGTTGGGTCGTGTATAGCAGGATTTCCATAAGTTCCCCGGGTTACAACCTGGTAGCAATACACCTGCTCATTTTCCAAGGGCACATTATTATATTGACCGGAGTCAACGTAGTTGAGCCCTGCCTGCGTTACGTTTATGCTGTCTATCAACGAAAGTGGTTGCCCTTCCAGTCCACGATATACAAGATGTCTTGGGTTAAAGGGATCTAAATTAGACCAGGGGGTAAACGCACTCCATGTCAGGTTAATCTTCTTCAGCTGGGATTGAGCTTCCAACCTTACTGCAGACGCAAGGGAGGATGAATCAATCTTGGAGTAGGTAATTAAATCTGCGGATGTGTTAGACCACAAGCTTACCCGGTAATTATAAATCTCTGTTTCTGTATCCAGTCCTGTATCACCATCACCTGTATCTACAAAAGTAGTATCAGAAATTAAGCCTGGATGGGCACGTTGTCGTGGATTATCATTTGCAAAACCAATCGCCCGTGTGACTACATATTTATAAGGCCCCGGGTATTGTGTTTTATTTATATTGAGGGGACTTTTCCAACTTACTCTAATCTCTCCGTCAGTTGTTCCTGTTTTCTCAACGGTTACGTGGGTGATGATGGGCACATCTGCTTCTATAGGCTCTATACAAATCTCATCAGACACTAAGCTCTCTCCACCCTTTGGTTGACCAAATATGGCCACTAACCGATAGCAGTACTGCGCACCCACATTTAATCCATTGTCAATAAAAGTAGTAATGGGTTGATTGGAGCCATCCCTATTTGCCACTGTTCCAATTAGTGTATAGCCTAAAAATTCAGGCATACCTGTGTCGCAATTGTCGGGAGTAAATGGGAACTCTCCT
>JAKEEN010000160.1 GCA_022616575.1 Flammeovirgaceae bacterium | reverse complement strand
TAGGCCCTCACCAACTTGCCTTCCATAAAGTTGGCGAATGAACGATTGGCGACTTTCATACCTCCTGCTGTTGGATAGTTACCGGTAAAATACCAGTCGCCAATGTGGTGGTGACAAGCCTTGTGTAAATTTTCAACGGTTTGAAATACCACTTGCAAGTCTGCTTTCATTCCCGCAGGACGAACGATCTCCGTTATTTTCTCAGAGATTTCATCATCAGTGAATTGATTGTATAACTGCTGAACAAAATTCTGAGAGGCTTCATCAATTTTTGATCTACATTGATCATATACTTCGCCTAATTGATAATCCTTACCCTTGTCTTTCATCAACTCGATCATCGCCCGGAAAGCAACAAAATCACCCATACGGCTCATGTCAATTCCATAGCAATCCGGAAAACGGATTTGAGGGGCCGATGACACAATCACAATTTTTTTAGGACCTAATCGGTCAAGCATTTTAAGAATACTTTTTTCAAGGGTAGTGCCACGAACAATCGAATCGTCAATTACAACAAGGGTATCCTTCCCTTTATTAATTACTTCATAGGTAGTATCGTACACATGGGCCACCATTTCATCGCGATGTGCATCATCGGTAATGAAAGTTCGAAGCTTTGCATCTTTGATTACAATTTTTTCAACACGCGGTCTGAAGGATAGAATATCTTCAACCGAATCGACTGAAGGTTTATTTTCAACAATGATTTCTTTCTGTTTGTTGATGAGGTAATCTTCAATACCCGCCATCATGCCATAAAAAGCTGTTTCAGCAGTATTGGGTATGTATGAAAAGACGGTGTTCTTTAAATCAAAATTAATGGCGCGTAAAACCTGCGGAACCAATAATCTTCCTAATTGCTTGCGCTCCTTATAAATATCGGGATCGTTGCCTCGTGAAAAATAAATTCGTTCGAAGCTGCATGAGGTTTTCTCGCCTTGTTTCAATACCGGATATTGATGGTATTCACCACTCTTTGAGATAATGAGCGCGTGACCAGGCGTGACCTCTTCAATCTGATTGTAGTCAATGTTGAATGCAGTTTTAATGGCAGGTTTTTCTGAAGCAACTACTACCACCTCATCATCGGCATAAAAATACGCGGGCCGAATACCATTCGGGTCGCGCATCACAAAGGCAGAGCCTGAACCTGTCATACCCGCCATCGTGTAGCCGCCATCAAAATCTTTGCAAGCGCGCTTCAATACACGTTGCAGGTCAAGCTCATTTTCAATAATGTCTGAAATCTCTGCGTTCGAATACTGATCTTTGTACTTCTCAAAAAGACCCTGCACTTCTTCATCGAGAAAGTGCCCGATTTTTTCCATTACCGTGATGGTGTCAACTTTTTCTTTGGGGTGCTGCCCAAGGTTCACCAGAATATCAAATAACTCATCAACATTGGTCATGTTGAAATTGCCTGCCATTACCAGATTACGACTCCGCCAATTGTTCTGGCGCAGAAAAGGATGAACGTTTTCGATGCTGTTTTGTCCGTGGGTACCGTATCGCAAATGGCCCAGCCACAATTCGCCTGTAAAGGCAACATGTTCTTTCAGCCACTTTTCGTCCCTGAATTTGTCTTTGCCTGCTTTTTGAGCTTTTCTGAATTTCTTCCCGATTTTTTTAAAAAGGCTGGCTACGGGCTGCGATTTGATGGACCGGTATCGACTGATATACCGGTGCCCCGGCTCTACGTCAATCTTAATATTCGCTATTCCGGCCCCGTCTTGACCCCGGTTGTGCTGTTTCTCCATGAGGATGTACATCTTATTGAGGGCGTAGGTCGAGCCGTACTTTTCGATATAGTAAGAAAGAGGCTTACGCAATCGGATGAGGGCTATACCGCACTCGTGGAGAATCTGGTCACTCATTTCGGTCAGTTAAAAGTTATCAGTTATCGGTTATCAGCCCAATAACTGATAACTACTAACGGATAACTGAATCAAAGCACAAAGTTAATCCTATTAATCCAACCCATCAATAACTCGGGTAAGAAGAAGAAGATTAACAATCCGAAAACCAATAGCAGGGCAAAAAGATTCTGCCATGTAAGATGTGATGGCTTTACCGTTGAATTACCTGCCTTGAGAAAGGCGTAATAGGGGATTTTAAGGTAATAAAATAGAGAAATGACGGTGTTAAGCAGCCCGAATGAAAAAAGCCACAGAAAAATCGATTTCTCTTTAGCTGTGTATGCCTCCCATAAACCTGAAAAGATGAAAAGTTTAGAGGTAAATCCAGCGGTAGGGGGAAGGCCCGTTAATGAGATAAGGCCGATAAGAAAGAACACAAGTAAAGCAGTGTGAGTCTTTCCCATTCCCGAATAGTGCTCTATGTGAGTGATGCCCAGCTTTTCAAAATATTGAATGAGAAAAAAGATTAAAAAGTTAGCGATCAGGTAGGCAACTGCATAAAAGAGCATGAAGTGAAATCCCTGCATGGAAAAAGAAACAATACCGAGTAGAAGAAAGCCCGATTGGGCAATTGATGAGTAGGCCATCAATCGTTTTACATTTGATTGCCACAGAGCGGCCAGGTTGCCAACGGTAATTGTTAACAGGGCTACCATTGCCATCACTTGTTGCCAGTCCACCCTGGTTTGGCCGAAAAGATTGAGTGCCAGGAAAAATTTTGTTAATGCGGCAAACCCAGCAAGTTTAGGTACTACGCTGAAGAGGGCAACCATGGATGTTGGCGCAGATTCATACACATCGGGTGCCCATGGATGCATGGGGGCAGCGGCAATTTTGTATAGATAGCCACTCAGCGATAAACATCCAACAACAAAAATTGCTGCAGGCGGTTGCTGAATTAATGAGTCAACAAATTCTTGAGTTGTAAAATTAAGCGTATTGGTCATTCCAAACAGCCACGAGAATCCATAGACCATTACAGCCGATGCAATTGAGCCGAAGAGGAAATATTTTAATCCGCCTTCCGTACTTTTCTTTTCAAATGAAAAAGTGGTGAGGATATAGGAACATATTGAAATTGTTTCAAGCGAAAGAAACACCATTAACAAATTCATACTCATCACTAAGAGATGAGACCCTAACACAACCCCGAGTATGAGACTGTAAAACTCAGAAATTCGTTTCGAAGGATTTTGAAGGGATAGGATAACGGTGAGTAAGGCACCCACATCAATTAATATTTTAAAACCTGATGAGAAGCTGTCAAGCCGGATAAGACCCAGAAATAAATTGACAGGCTGACGGTACTGGATGAAATCATTGACAGAAAAAATGCAGACACCGGCAAGTAGCGTGAAGGCCAATAATGTTGTTGAATTCTCTTTTTTATTTTTTGTAATGAGTCCGATGATGAGCAAGATGATAACTCCAGCCGACAGGATGAGCTCGGGAAGTACGAATGATAAACTCGCTGTTGTCCACTCTAATTTTTGCTGGATGCCCGTTTCCATTATTTCCTGGATACGGTATTGATAAACTGTTCGGCAAACGGGTTGATGAGTTCCATCAAGGGTTGTGGCATGATTCCGAAAAGCAAAGCTGCAAAAGCTAACGGCACTAGCAAGAGCAATTCAGGTTTTGTCAGGTCGGTTAAAAGGTCGGGGCTCAAGCCATTCTTTATTGAGAATGCTCCAAAAAACATTCGTTGAATTGTCCACAGATAATAACCTGCCCCTAAGATGAGGCCCAGTGTTGCTATTACTGCAAAACTTTCGTGAACGAGCCCATTCACCTGATTGGAAGCAAACGCCCCCAATAACACGAGTATTTCTGCAATAAATCCGGAGAAACCGGGCAAACCTAGAGAAGCAAAAAAACCGATCAATGTTAATGAAAAATAGACCGGCATTTTGACGGCAAGTCCTGAGTAGTTGTTGATCAATCGGTCTTGGGTGCGATCTGATAATACTCCGGCAAGGATAAATAACATGGATGTAATGATCCCATGGCTTACCATTTGATAAACTGACCCGGCTACACCTTCATGTGTTACAGAAGAAACACCCAGTAAAACAAAACCCATGTGTGAAACAGATGAATAGGCGATGAGCCGTTTCAAATCTTTACTCGCCATAGCGTTGAGGGCTCCGTATAGGATAGAGACAACTCCTAATGTGGCGACCAGCCAACTGAAGTTTACGGCCTCGGCCGGGAAAATGGGGTAAACAATCCTTAGAATTCCATAGCCGCCAACTTTTAATAGTAGGGCCGCCAGTATCACCGATACAGGAGTTGGAGCTTCAACGTGTGCATCGGGTAACCATGTGTGAAAAGGGACCATGGGTAGTTTAATACCAAAGCCAATGAGTAAAAATATGAACGCGATAGACCGCAACGACCACGTTCCGACCGAGTGAATACTTTGTGAATGAAGGAAAGATCCTGGAATGTAGTTAGAAGGATCTGCGAGTTCGGTAATATTGAATGTGTGAACGACCTGGGAACCTGAGCCGGGAGCTTTTGCAGAAATATAAAGGGCGATGATTACAATCAGAATCAAAATTGAACCGAGCAACGTGTAGAGAAAAAATTTAATAGATGCGTATTCCTTTCCTGGCCCGCCCCAAATACCAATAAGAAAGAACATGGGCAGCAGCATGAACTCAAAGAATAAATAGAAGAGTAAAAAGTCGAGTGCAGTAAAACTTCCGATAATGGAGGCGTTCAGAATTAAAATGAGGATGAAATAGCCTTTTATGTTTTTTTTGATTTTCCACGATGAGATCACCGCTATCAACATCACGAAAACACTAAGGGCTACAAGTGGTAAACTTAACCCATCTACTGCAAGAAAATATTCAGCCCTTATAAGACCCCATTGCGACAGGTTAAGACTAAACCATGTATATTTTTCAACAAGTTGAGCACCTGATTGACCGACATTGTATTGATTGAGAATAAGGCCCAACAAACCGGCCTGGACAATGCTAGCTGTTAGGGCAAGCCACTTAAACGATTTTTCATTGGATGAAGGTAAAATGAGGGCAATCAATGCAGCAACGATTGGGGTCAGAATTAGATAGGATAACAGGTGCGACTGCATTGGCTTAATTAAACAAAATGAAAAATAGGAAAATAATAATTGCGAAAAGAGAACCCACTAAGGCGATTTGAATTTTTCCATTTTGGATACTTCTTACTATCGCCCCAACACCCTTTGCCGAGTAGGCAAAACCGTGCACCATACCATCAACAAGGTTTCGATCTGTCCAACTGCTCAGGTGAGCAAATGTGGCTTGGGCATAGGCAAACCCATGAATTATTTTATCAATAAACGTAAGATCAGCCCACTCACTTAAGCGGGATATTTTTTTAATCGGAGCAACAACAAGCGACTTATAAAGCCTGTCGATATAAAATCCTTCTAATAAGAACCGAGGTGAATGGCTCAGCGCTCTACTTTTGTAATAAAAATATGAGCCTAAGATTGAAAGCATAATTACAAAGGCCGATACTAAACTTAGTATCCATGATACTTCCATTTTATCACCGGCATAGTGAAAAGGATTTTTTGAGATAATAAACCAGCCTGAGCCAAGGGCGAGTAATAGTACGGAAGCTTTCATCGTCCACGGTAAATTATTTTTTGAGCCCGTTTCCTGATCGGCAGGTTTTAAGAAGAGATACCAGGTCATCCTTACAGAATAGATACAGGTTAGGATGGAGGTAATTAGCAGCAAAATAAAAATTAATCCGGCAAAACGGCCTTCACTGGTCATTTCAAATGCGGCAGACAAAATCAAATCTTTTGATACGAAACCTGAAGTGAACGGCACCCCGCTTAGCGAGGCAATACAAATTAAAAAACAAATGAAAGTTGTTACCTCCGCATTACGCAAGCCTGATATTTTTCGAAGGTCTTGTTCATGAAACAAGTATGTAATGATCCCCACACAAAGAAATAATCCGGCTTTAAAAAAAGCATGCGCTGTAAGATGAAGAAGAGCCGCATTCGTACCCTGCAGGCCAATTGCTGTTATCATAATGCCCAATTGTGAAATGGTTGAATAGGCAAGAATTTTTTTTATATCATATTGAGCAATGGCCGAAACGCTACCAATAATTGCAGTACTGATCCCTACCAAAGCAACTATATTCAAGGTAATAGGGGTGAATAAAAAGTGAACTCTAAGCAATAAATAAACACCTGCCGCCAC
>JAKEEN010000159.1 GCA_022616575.1 Flammeovirgaceae bacterium | reverse complement strand
TATCGGCAGCGTATGTATTAATGAATCAAAGTGAGTCGCAGATAGAAATAGATAAAACTATTTTTCAGGTTGAAGACTGGAATATGATTGATCGAGTGGTACTTAAATCCGGAGAAAAGGAAGTATCGCTGGCATACAGGGGCTCACGTTGGAAGGTAAACGACTCCTGGAATGCAGACCGGAATATGATTGACATACTTTTTGCAACCCTTCAGCAGGTTCAACCCATGAGGCCTGTAGCTAAAAATAGTAATGATTCTTTGGCACAAGAACTAAAAAAAATGGGTGTGCTGGTTCAACTGTTTAAGAAAGGTCAAAACAGTCTTTCCTTTTACGCAGGAGGCAATGCCCGAAAATCACAGGCTTATTTCTTAAAGAATGATGACACGCAGGTTTATGTAATGCAGATTCCCGGCTATCGTGTATATGCCAGCGGTGTTCTTGAAATGGACGAAGGCGGGTGGCGAGATAAATTTGTATTCGGATTTAACTGGAGAAACTTCAAGGGATTGAAGACTGAATTTCAGGACGCGAAAAACAATTTCAATGTTTCTATGCAGGAAGAATTTTTTGGCATCGAGGGGATGAAAGATGCAGATACCACGCGACTCAATGATTATTTAGATGCCGTTTCTTTATTAACAGTTGACCAATACCTGGAAAAGTCATCCGTCAACTACGACAGTATGATAGCAATCAAGCCGGCCGTGACCATCAAGGTTCAGGATATAGGCGGCAATGAATACTCACTATCTATTTTGCTCTCTGGCCCCGAAAGTGATGAGGCCTTCGGAATAATTAATAATACAGAGGCCGCCCTTATTAATAAACGGAAATTGGGACTCTTCATGATGCCACGGGATGCTTTCAAGGCCAGGAAATGAGCTACTTTTATGGGTTTCCAGAATTGCCTTTTCTTTATAACTTTACGGGCTTTAGCAACCATAACCACTAATTAGAGATGAAGTTCATTGTTAATTCTGCCTACTTATTAAAGCAGTTATCCAATATTAACGGTGTTATCACCACCAACCCGGTAGTTCCGATCCTTGAGAATTTTCTTTTTGAGCTTGAAAAGGGCAACCTGACCGTTACCGCATCAGATCTGCAAACTTCGATGATTACCGAGGTGCAGGTGGAATCAAAAGAAAAAGGAAGTATCGCGGTGCCTGCAAGAATTTTGTTAGATACATTAAAGAATCTTCCAGAACAGCCTGTTACATTCTCGATTGATGAATCCACTTATAGCATTGAAATTATTTCTGACAATGGTCGTTATAAGTTAGCCGGTGAAAATGCTACTGACTTTCCAAAAGTGCCTACTGTATCGAACGATTTTTCAGCTGAGATTTCTACAGAAGTATTAAGCCGCGCGGTTAACAACACCATTTTCGCCACCAGCAACGATGAGCTTCGACCTGCCATGACAGGCGTGTATGTAAACCTGGGTGATAAGAATACAACGTTTGTGGCTACAGATGGTCACCGGTTAGTTCGCTATAGAAGATCCGATGTTAAATCAGACAATGGTAGCTCTATTATAATTCCGCGAAAAGCATTGAACTTATTAAAGACAACACTGCCAACAGAAAATACACCAGTAAGCATTGACTTCAACCTATCGAATGCCTTTTTCAAATTCGGCAACATCCGGATGATCTGCCGATTAATTGATGAGCGATTCCCTGATTACGAAAATGTTATCCCCAGCGGCAATAACATTAAGATGACGATCGACAAGGGTGATTTTCTCGGAGCACTGAGACGTATTTCAATTTATGCAAACAAAACAACCCACCAGGTACGTTTAAAAATTACAGGCAGTGAATTGCAAATTTCAGCGGAAGACCTGGACTTCTCAAATGAAGCAAACGAACGTCTTTCATGCGAGCACGAGGGCGATGATATTGAGATCGGTTTCAATGCCAAGTTTTTAATTGAAATGCTGAGCAACATGGATTCCGGACAAATAAAACTCACCATGTCAGCTCCCAACAAAGCAGGTGTTATTCTTCCTGCAGAAAAAGACAAGAGCGAAGATATCCTGATGCTCGTAATGCCTGTGATGCTGAATCAGTACGTTTAAACAATTTGAAAATTTGAAGATTTGGCAATTTGATGATTGTCAAATCTTCGTATTGACTCATTTACAAATTGAACCTCGTTTTCCCAACTCAATCACTTCCATATTTTTCACGTCTTTACTGACAATATCAAATCGTAAGACGGTTTTGATGTGATGAAAGCCGTGATTACCGGCAGCGCCCGGATTCAGGTAAAGGAGATCGTTGTGGTTTTTGTCTCGCATGACTTTCAAAATATGCGAGTGACCACAAATAAAAATATCGGGTACTTTTTGAGTTAACAGTTTTCGAATACGTGGATTGTAATGAGGTGGTGTTCCTCCAATATGGGTCATCCAAACGGTGAGGCCTTCGCAATCAAACCAAAGGTCTTCTGGCAATTGTTTTTGCATCGGTACCGGATCGATATTTCCAAAAACCAGGCGAACAGGCTTGAAATTTCTCAGTTCCTTCAGAATATTTTCATCGCCTAAATCACCCGCATGCCACACTTCATCGCATGCTTTAAAGTAATCAAAGAGCCGTGAGTCCAGGAAGCTGTGTGTATCTGAAAGCAAACCTATTTTCATCGCCACAAATTAATGAAAGCATTCATTTTGTCTCTAAATATGACGGGTAATCGTGCTCAGGTTCCATTAATCGCTCTGCTATTACCTTGCCTTGTTGATTGAAGTATTATTGCTTGAATACTAATACCCGATCGCTATGAAATACCTGTTTGCTTTAAGCTGTCTCTTTGTGTTTCAGGCAGCTTTCTCTACCGATACAAACCCATCTCAACCGCAAACTCTGGCAACATTGTCACAACAATATACCCAGCTTAACAGTGATGTTGAGATCATGGATGGCTGCCGAATGGCGAAGATGTTTAAAGTGGAACAATTC
>JAKEEN010000158.1 GCA_022616575.1 Flammeovirgaceae bacterium | reverse complement strand
ATTAACGCAGGACAAGCAACAACAAATACACTGCCTTTCGAATGTATGTACACATCGGGGCAACATTATTGTTGAAAAGCCCTGTCAGTTAAATGACCTGCGATGCAAATATCACGGGAGAAGATTTCAGTTAGACGGCAAGTTTCAGTCGATGCCTGAGTTTAAAGAAGTTCAGAATTTTCCATCGCCCGAAGATAACCTTACCCAACTCCCGTTAGAAACCTGGGGCAAATGGATATTCACAAACATGACACCGGGTGTTCCATTCAGTAATTATTTTGGCGACATGATGAACCGAATGAACTGGCTGCCATTGAAAGATTTCAACTTCAGGCCTGAGCTCTCTCGCGATTATATGGTGGATGCCAACTGGGCATTGTATTGTGAAAATTACTTAGAGGGCTTTCACATTCCGTTTGTGCATGCCGGACTCAACGCAGTAATCGATTACGGCAATTACACCACTGAACTCTATCGGTATGCAAGTCTGCAATTGGGCCTGGGAAAAGAAGAAGATTTAATTTTTGAGCTGCCTGCTTCTTCGCCCGATTATGGTAAAAAAGTAGCGGGATATTATTTCTGGGTATTCCCAAACCTTATGTTCAATTTTTACCCATGGGGTCTGTCTATTAACGTAGTTCAGCCAACTAAAATTGATCAATGTAAAGTTTCATTCCTGTCTTACGTGTTGGATGAAAGCAAATTGAGACAAGGTGCTGGCGCCAATCTTCACCAGGTAGAGATGGAAGATGAGGATGTGGTGTGCCACGTACAGAAAGGAATTCGCTCCAGGTTTTATCAACATGGCCGGTATTCTGTAAAACGAGAAACCGGTACTCACCACTTTCATCGATTGCTGGCTGAGTTTATGGGGTGATATTCTCTATTATCAGTTAATAGTTAAGGGCATCTATAAAAACTAAAAAAAATACTTCATTGCTGCTGATGAGTAGTTTTAGAGAATGCCTATATCAGTAACACCTGTTAACGGATAACTGATAACTGAATTACCACTAAGCAATTACTTTGTCTTTGATCGGAAATCGAATGGTAAACTCGCTGCCTTTATCAGGTTGCGTGCTTAGTTCAATTTCACCTTCCATCCAGTCTACTAACGTTTTTACAATGGCCAATCCGAGACCGTTAGATGTTTCGCCACCCGTGGGCCTGGCACTTAACTTTTTAAATTTCTGGAATAAGGATTTCCGGTCTTCACTGCTAAACCCTGGGCCCTGATCCATAATCGAAATAAAAATGTATCCATCTTGCTGGCCGAATCGAATCATCACGATTGAATTGCGCGGAGAAAATTTAATCGCATTTGAAATCAGGTTATCCATAATGCGGGCCAGGTATTCTTTATCTAGAAATACAAGTTCTTTTGTTTGTGAATCAAACTTGATATCGATCTGCTTACCCACGGCATGCTGACGAAAAACATTAACACGCTCAGAAAGGAAATTATTCAAATCAAAAATAGAATAGTTAGGCTCACGGTTTACCTCTAACGAATTCACATCCAGCAAATCGGTAATCAGGTCGATGCCTCCCCGAGTGGATTCCTTCACCAGGCTTAAGTATTTTTTTTGATCTTCATTCAGTCCATTGCCGCCCATCTCAATCAAGTCAATTAACCCTTTAATTCTATTCAGGGGCGACTTCAGGTCGTGTGCAACAATATTCATGAGTGTATCCTTCTCATAATTCAAGTCAGAAAGCAATTGGTTTTGTTTTGTTAAGTTCTTGTTTTGTTTTTTGATCTCTTCATCTTGCTTGGCAATCTCTTCATTTTGCAGGGCAAGTTTTTCGCTGGCTTCACGTCTCTTTTTACTGTTCCGGTATTGCACAAACAGAAGTACAGTGATCGAAACAGCCACTACAATCAGGATGGCATTTTGCAATCGTTGTTGCTGTATGATAGCTTCCTTTTGGGTTTCACTCGCTTTTAGCTGTTCATTTTCCAATTCTTTCTTCTCGATCTCCAATTGAAACTGAAGCTTTTCTATTTGCCTGGCCAGCTCAACATTGTGAAGGGATTCTTTAAGTATCAGGTACTTGATAGTGGCCTGCGTAGCTTCTGCTTGTCTGCCCTGGCGTTCATAGATTTTGCTCAGATAAAAATAAGCATCACGTTGCAAGTCAAGGTGGCTTTTCTCGGTGTATGAGATTACACGGCTAAAATAACCAATTGCCTGTGTCAGGTTATTCTGTTTGTAAGTAACAATGCCCATCAATTGCAAGGCCTGTGGAAGCAATCGCTTGTTATTCGTTCGCTCTACATAGGCCAATACCTCGGTTGCCATAACAGAAGCTCTTCCTATTTCATCATTCTCGGCAAGGAACTCTCCAAAACGTATCCTGATCTCTGCACTGCTCACCTGGTCTTTGAGTCGGGTAGCAATGGAATCTGCTTTTTCAAAACAGGCAACAGCATCTAACTTGCTTTTCATATCCATGTACAGGGCCCCAAGTTCAAGCAGCGATGAAATAATAGATCGGGAATCGCCAAATTCATATCGAATGGTGAGCGCTTTCATAGAAGCTTCTAATGCCTTTGGAAAGTCGCTTTGCGATTTATGCAGATCTGAAAGGCTCCGGTAAACATAGGCTAACCCCTCTCGATTATTTATTGCACTAAAAACTTCCTGCGATTTTAGAAATATGTCATACGCCCGCGATATATCACCCTGGTCAAAATAAAGCCGGCCAAAGTTGTTATAACAATATCCTATTTGAACAGAATCATTTTGGCTTTCCGCAACTTCAATAGCTTGTGTATGATATTGGTAAGCTCCCTTATAATCTCCGTTGAATTTTTTTGCCAGCCCCATAAAGCTTAATGGCTGAGCCAGATTTTTTTTCAGTCCTATCGAAACTCCTAAGTCATAGGCTTGCTGGCAATAAAGAATGGTGCTATCGGGAAAAGAAAGCCGGTATTCGAAACCCAGATCATTAAGCGCATTAAAACGAGTTTCCCCCTGACTTTCTCCGACAATTTTTTTAAGACTATCAATAAGCTGCCTGTTCTGAGCGATAAGCTGAACGGACGTGAAGCAACATATACATGCAATCAGTGCCTTCTTCACAAGAACCTTTTATAAGGAGTTAAATATAGATGTTTAAATGAAAATGACCATTTGGTTGTAACACTAGTCAAAAAAAAATTACGCGAACTCACTGACATCCCATAATTCCTTATGGTTATGATAAATATGACCTTGTTCGATAGTTAGTGGCGAAGGAAAATTGTCAGCATACAACAACCCGGTACCCAGTCCTTGAGGAATAATATTTTCAAAGCTTGCCGTAAATTGGCTGATGGCGTTCAACCCAATATTAGACTCAAGCGCAGAGGTGATCCACCAGCCGATATTCACTGACTGCGCTATATCAATCCACTCCTGGCAACCGCTAAATCCGCCATGAAGCGTAGGCTTTAACGTGATGAATTGGGGTTTAATTTTTTGAAGAAGCCTGGTTTTCTCTTCCACCTTTTCAAGCCCTATCAACTCCTCATCCAGTGCAATCGGTACGGGTGTTTTTCGACAAAGCTCTTCTAATGATTCATTGCCTGGTTTGAGCGGCTGTTCAATGGAATGGACCTGGAACCTTGATAACTGGGTAATCTTACTCAGTGCATCTTCCGGTTTAAACGCTCCGTTCGCATCCAGCCGGATCGTAATCTGATCACGAAAATATTTTTTTCGGATATAGTGAAGGATATCGCACTCGCGTTCAAAATTCAAACCGCCCACTTTTATTTTGATGCATGTAAACCCTTGGGCAATTTTATCAGTGATTTGCTGGAGCATAATGTCCATATCATCCATCCAAATCAATCCATTGATGGGTACGCGATGGCCGTCTAAAAATTTATTTTTAAAAATGATCCGATGACCGCCATTCACCAGGTCACGAATGGCTGTTTCTACACCAAACTTAATAGACGGATACCCCAGGGGCACCATTCTTGAAATCATCTCTACAGCATCATCACTCAACCTTTGCACGCTTTGAATACGATTGACGGTCTCATCAAGTACTTGTTCAAAATCAGGTTTTGAGTCAACACTTAAACCTGGCAACGGGCCACACTCACCCAATCCAAATACAGCAGGCTCTTTATCATCCCAAACCTTAATAAACCATGATGTTTTATCTTTCAACAGCCCGCGTGAGGTACGTGCCCGAAAGTTGAAATGAAATGTCTTTTTAGTATGAGAGGCTCTGAGCATAGTGCCAATTTTAGGCAAAGTACCAAAACTCAAATTCCAAATTACAAACAAATACAAAATTCAAAGTATTAATTCTAAAACGGACCTATCGTTTGCTCATTAGAATTTAGTGATTTTGAAAATTGTTGAGACTAAGTGATTTGTTTTTTGGAATTTATGATGAGAATATGCGTTGTGATTTGATATTTGTTATTTAATCACAATGAACTTAGACGACTTCACATACCCGCTTCCTCAGGAAAAAATAGCTGAGTATCCGTTAACCAAACGGGATGATGCCAAACTCTTAGTTTACCAACAGGGAAAAATCGAACATGCTCAGTTTAACAACCTTCATAATTTTTTAACAGCCGACTCTCTTTTGGTATTTAACGACACGAAAGTAATACCTGCGCGGCTACTGTTTCAAAAAGAAACGGGTGCGGTGATCGAAATCTTTCTCCTTGAACCAGTATCGCCTTCAACACTATTGGTGCAGGCAATGGCAGCCACATCCGGAACTACCTGGCAGTGTATAATTGGAAATGTGAAGCGCTGGAAAGATGGAACGAGTCTGTCTATGAGTGAAAATGGAATCACGTTCAACGTCCAACTCCTTAACCGGTCTGAGAATTTAGTTGAACTTACATGGTCACCTCCTTACCTGACTTTTGCGGAGGCCATTGCCAAGGTCGGGGCCACACCCTTACCACCCTACATAAAACGGAAGGCTGAAAAGAGTGATGAGGCACGATACCAAACCATTTACTCACATTACGAGGGTGCTGTAGCTGCGCCTACGGCCGGCCTGCATTTTACAGAAGAAGTATTTGCTTCTCTTCATAAGAAAAATATCCAAAAGGAATTCGTAACCCTGCATGTGAGTGCCGGCACCTTTCAGCCAATAAAATCAACGGATGTATTGAATCATGAAATGCATCACGAACAAATTGTTATAAACCGATCGACTATCGAAAAATTGATGCACCATGAAGGCAAAATAACCTGCGTAGGAACAACATGCGTTCGCACGCTGGAGAGTTTGTATTGGTTCGGAAGAAAGTTGATGGAGAATAAGAGTGAAATGGTATTTTCCATTTCACAAAATGAACCCTATGAGTTGGCATGGAACCCATATGGTAGTAAGAAATCTTCCCTCGAAGCAGTACTTCAATTCTTAGAGAAGAACAAAACCGAAACCCTGATCGGCTACACCTCTATTTTTATTCATCCAGGTTATCAATTCAAAATGTGCGATGCGCTGATTACCAACTTTCATCAGCCCGGCTCAACACTCATTCTATTGGTGGCCGCTTTTATTGGTGATGATTGGAGAAAAGTTTACGAAGAAGCTCTTTCAAACAACTATCGTTTTCTCAGTTATGGAGATAGTTCGTTGCTGATTCCATAATATTTCAAATACGAAATTTGAAATGGTATCACTGCCCGGCATTTAAATCGACCACTTTCACCTCCACCCTTCTTCCCTCTTCCTTGGCAGCTGTTGCTTCTTTTGTCGCTCCGTAACCTTTCGCAATAATGCGTCTTCTCACTACTCCCTTATGATTAAAGTAATCAAGCACCGTAATAGCTCGCTTGTTTGACAACTCCCGGTTCATTTCTTCTGATCCTTCTGCGGAAGCAAACCCTGAAATTTCAATACCGAGATCAGGGTTCTGTTCAAGTATCTTCATCAGCTCATCCAGTGGGCCATTGTGCTGGGCTTTCAAATCACTCTTGCCGGCATCAAAATATACTTTCACAGATTTAGTGAGCAGTGCCTTATCATAGGAAGACGATTTTTTTATGGGCTGATCTTTCTGTTTTCTGGCTTCCTCCGTCACCTCAAATTTCGGAAGAGCAAAAATGGTTTTTCCCCCTACATTTTTCTGCTCAAACTTACTTTCATCACTTTCATCATAGTAATAGGTCCGGGTAGCCACTTCCAGTTTTTTATTCTCCAATTCATTGAAGTTGATGTCTTCAATTGGATTGGTACTCAGCAATTCCTGCAGGTAAGCAATTCCTTCTTTATCATCCGAAGCCATCAGGTCGAGCATCATATCGTAGACATCTACAGCGCCCGATTGCACCAGTTGGGCTTCATGGGTTTTACGAAGATCCGCTTTACGATCCTGTTCGGTATCATAGAAGGCGTTCTTCACTTGTACTTCCTGGCCTACCACCACATCAAATTGTTTGATCGTTTTTAAGTTGATCTGTTGATACAATTCATAGAAGTAAGTTTGGTTAGGTACATTAATATTAAGCGTGTAGGGTAAGAACCCTTCTGACTCAATTACCATGTCGTAGTTCTTGGCCGGTGGAAGAATAACCAGGTACTTTCCTGTTTTCGGATCAGGATCATAGACAAAGTCCAGTTTCTTGCCCGTCTCATTATCAATCAGGTAAATTCGAGTAGGGATCGGCTTGCCTGTTTCCGCATTTAGTATCTTCCCCTTGATCATGGTGAGTGGAATGTTGGAGGATTCTTTCGGCATATCAATAAAATAGATATCCTGCGCACCATGTCCGCCTAATCGATCGGAAGAAAAATAAGCCCGGGTTCCATCGGCAAGAAGTGTAAAGTAGTTGTCGTTAGCGGTAGTATTAACCGGATAGCCCACGTTCACTGGGTTTGTCCAGGTATTTTCATTTAATCGCGACACAAAAATATCTCTGCCCCCAATACCCGTGTGACCGTTAGATGTAAAGTAGAGTGTTTTTTGATCGGGGTGAATAAACGGAGCATCTTCATCATCGGCCGTGTTTATAGGGGCTCCCAGGTTTGCCGGGGCACTCCAACTTCCGTTTGCCTGTAAGGTAATTTTGTAAATATCCAGGCCGCCTTTTCCACCCTGGCGGTCGCTGGCGAAATAAATCGTTTTCCCATCGGGGGTTATGCTGGCGGTAGTCTCCAGAAACTTACTGTTCATGGTGGACGAAAGTATGCCCGGCCTGGACCAACCATCACCATCCTTATTGATTAAGAAGATATTCCCCGGATCGTCCGCACCTCCCATGAAAATGAGCATCTTCTGACCGTCAGCGGATATACCTGCAGTACCTACCTGGTAATCTGAAGCAACCGGAACCACTTTGGGCTCTGACCAACTTCCCGATGCGTTATAAGAAATTAAAATCTCCTCGATGAACTTATCCCCGGAGCGCGTCTTTCCGGTATTCGGCCGAAGCGCTGTAAATGCCATCACCGATTCATCGGCTGAAACAACAGGATTATACTCCGTGTACTCCGAATTAATAGGCGAACCAAAACTGGTCACTTTAAAATCGCGGGGCACCGACATAAGCACCGTTGCATTATTGCAGGTCTGTATAGCGCGGTCGGCTTTAGCCACCGCTTTTTTATCTGCTTTTGTTAAATCCCTGTACCGTGAATAACTGTCAAGCGCATCCTGAAGCCGTTCTGCTTTTAAATAGAGATCGCCCAATTCAAAATGTATGGTTGGTGGTAATGTTGAGTTATACTTTGTAGCAAATTCCATAAAAGGAATCGCCTTGAGCTGATTGGCCAACGAAGTTGACTTTTGGTGACATACCGCGGCTCTGTAATGAACAACCGGGTCTTTACTCCCACCTTTCACAGCCTCTTCATACAGGGGGAGTGCCTGCTCGTAATTTCTGATGTTAAAAAATTTGTCAGCTTCCGCTACCTGCTTTGAAACCTGTGCATAACCTACGTTTGCCAGAAAAAAAAGGGAGATAAAAACGACTCGCATCATAAATATTTAGAGTGTTTACAAATAGTAATTAAGTTTAACAAAAGTAATAGATGATTGCTTCACACATGCCATGCCAGTAATTTTACATACTTCGTTGAGATCGATAAAAGTACAAACCTGAGTTAATCTTTTACTTGAGGTAAAGATAGCTAAATATCTGGACTGTGAATTTTTCGGTATAATTGTAGGAATTGATTCTCAAACTAACGAATTTTAAGTTTAACAGCCGAAATCTATGGCATCTAAACTTTTAAACCGCATCCTCGACATCGAGGAACAGGAGTCAGGTACGGTATATCTGCTGCTAGTCATGAGTTTTTTCATGGGTACCTTCCTGGCGAGTTTTAGTGTTGCCTCACAAACTCTTTTCCTGACAGACTACCCCAACGACTTGCCGTTGGCCTTACTCATTTCAGGTCTGATCGGCTTTGGGGCAACCGTTGTTTATAATATCCTTCAAAGTAAAATTCCATTCCAGACATTAGGTATTATTACCTTACTTGGTGTTACGGGTGCTGCCGGTTTTATTGAATTTGGTGAGCTCTTTTTTGAAGATCATAAAACGGTAAACTTTTATGGCTTCACGCTGCTGGCTCCCTTTACATTTCTTATCCTGCTCATTTTCTGGGGTACTTTCAACCGCTTGTTCAATGTGCGTCAATCCAAGCGCTTGTTGGGAAGCGTTGACCAGGGGGCTATGATTGCTTCCGTAACCGCTTTCTTTTTAATCCCTATTGCTCTTACGTTTATTAAAGTGGAAACCCTTTTCACTGTTGCACTGGTCAGCGTAATTATTTTTACAGTTCTCTTTATTGTTTTA
Organism: Flammeovirgaceae bacterium; assembly: GCA_022616575.1. Lineage (GTDB taxonomy): Bacteria > Bacteroidota > Bacteroidia > Cytophagales > Cyclobacteriaceae > JAKEEN01. The sequence goes on along the minus strand of JAKEEN010000158.1, from coordinate 7,907 downwards.
GCCAACAAATACCTTGTAAAAGCGTGGACCTTTAAGCAGGAAAAATTGGCAATCAAAAAAGTAAGCCTGGTTCAGTTTATTAAGACACCATATATAATATACCTGAGCTTGTTCATCATTCTGTCCATGATTGCCCTCAACTTCGTGGATTATTCATTTCTGAAAGTAACGACACAACAGTACAGCGGTGATGATGCCAAGTATTTACCAAGTTTCCTGAGCTACTTTGAAATGACGGTGGTAATTTTCAGTTTCCTGTTCCAAACATTTGGTGCGGATCGATTGATATCCACCTATGGCATCAAAACTTCTATCCAGGTAAATCCTCTTCTCCTCGGAATATTCGTGGCCAGTGCCGTTGCCCTGGGCCTTGGTTTTGGATATACACCCGATAAAGACTCTTTTCTCATTTTCTTCGTGATGATTGCCATGTGTAAACTCTTTGCAGTCTCCATTAAAGAATCGTTGGATGAACCTCTCTTTAAACTTTACCTTTTGCCAATCGATAAGAACTTCAAGATCGATGTGCAAACCAAATTGGAAGGTGTAGTGACAGCCTTAGCCAGTGCTATGGCCGGTGGATTGATACTTCTTATTACCCGAGTTGAGATTTTTACACTTATCTATGTTACCATTTTCCTCGTGCCCATTTTGATTGGCTGGTTCCTCATCTCAGGAAGGATGTATGGAAGTTACCGTCACACTCTTCAGGACACTCTTGTGAAGAGTAAACAGAAGGCCGAAGTAAAAGTGGAAAGGGAATACACGATCAACAGCATGTTGCAGCGGGAAGTCAATAGCACAGCCGAGCAAAAAGTTGTTTACGGGCTTAAGCTTATGGAGAAATTGGAGCCTGCGCTTTTTGAGTCCTCACTGATCCAACTCAGCACCTCGGCAGAATCTTCAGAACTCAGAAACTTTGCCAATTCAAAACTTCAGGAGCTGGGTGTGGATAAAGACGGCAAGAGCACCGAAATAAAAGACCTGGCCCGCCAGGCTCAGGGTGAAACCGAAGACAGCGATCTGCTTTCTATTTCAGTAGACAAGCTGATGAAACTCACCAAGTCAATAAAGCAATCAGATCGTATTCTTGGTGCAAAACTTTTGCGGAAGCTGACAAGCCAGCGCACCATTTTCATTTTGCTGGAATTACTTCGTGATGCTGACCCGAAAGTACGCTATGAAGCCTTACTCACAGCCCGCAGAGTGAAGAGGCCTGAGACATGGCCTGTACTCATCGAGCTTCTATCCTCACCCCTTTACGGTCATCATGCTGCAGCTGCCTTGAAGGAATGTGGCGAATCGGTACTGGATGTATTGGAAGCTGCTTTCCATAAATCCGCCCAAAGTGATTTAGTGATGCTGCGCATCGTTCAGATTATGGGAGCAATTGGTGGCGATAAAGCACTCGACTTACTCTGGAAAAAGGCCGACTTCCCTGACAAGCGAATTGTTAAACAAATTTTATACTCCCTTCGATACATCAATTACAAAGCAACCGGAAGACAGGCCCGCGAGGTAACCGACTTGCTAGAATTTGAAGTGAGCAAAACACTCTGGAACCTTGCTGCTCTTGATGAGATTGAAAACGAAGATGAGCACTTCAACCAATTGCGCCAGGCGCTTCGTGAAGAGATTGGTGAAAACTACGAACAAATAAGTATTCTGCTCTCTATATTATATGACCCGCAGGCAGTTCAACTCGTTAAAGAAAATATTGAGTCGCGCGATCCGGATGCCATTGCGTATGCGCTTGAACTGATGGATCTTTTCGTAGACCCCGATCTTAAACCAAAATTATTTCCGCTCTTTGACGACATTCCCACAAAAGACAAGCTTGAACTCCTTCAGACCTTTTATCCCCGCGAGAGCTACAACCCCATTCAGGTAATTAATTACATTCTGAACCGGGATTTTAATTCAAGCAACCGCTGGACGAAAGTAGCTGCCACGTATACAGCCGCATACATAAGAGACTTCCGGATCAGCCGAGGACTCATCTCGCAAATGTTCAACTCCGACAAATTATTGCAGGAAACAGCCTCCTGGGTAATCTATAATAAAAACAAGGACCAGTACAGAGCCATTATTGACCGGCTTCCGCTAAAAGACAAGAAGTTTCTTGATAACTCCATTGCCAATAACCAGCTGCTCGATGGCCTGGACGATGGGTTCTTCCTCTATATTGAAATTGTTCAGTTTCTGAAGCAACTCCCTGAATTCAGGAACATCAGAGGCTCACTCATTGCCGATTTAGCTGACAAAGTTGTACCTCTTGATCTATTCACAGGGGACAAGATTGTGATCAAAAGCGATGAGGAAAATAAACCCATCTTCATAGTAGCTCATGGCGAAGCCAGGCTCAAGGAAAATGATACAGTCAGACTGGTAATGAAAAAGGGAACTGTGTATGGCGACTTGTTTACCAATGAGCCTGAGTTGTTCAATGTCGATTCATTGGAAGCTACAGAACGCACGGTTGTATTTAGAATTAATTTAATGGACTTCTACTTTGTGATGGCCAACCATCCGGAACTGGTAGAAGGAATTATAAAGAATGTAACAGAGACTGAAACAGTAAGCACCAAATAACAAATTACGAAGCCCAAACAATATCCAAATGATTAAATTCTAATGGTTACACTGTTGAAGAGTTAATGTTGGGCTTTTGAAGTTTTGGGATTTGATTGTTTTTTGGAATTTGTGATTTGAAATTTAATTAAAGACTCCCTATGAAATTTGAAATTGACGTATTGCTATTATGTGCCGATAAAGACAATGAGCCTGTTGTAAAAGGCGAAGCAGGCTGGGTATCGCAATTCAAAAAGTTTTTAGACTTGATGCTTACCCAGGTTCTGGGCGAAAAGCCAAAAGTACTCTTGAAGAGTGAGTTCGATTCCGTCACGGCACCTGACCTGCAAGCAGCCATATTAGTACCTATTCTGTCAAAAGAGTTTATTCAATCAGGGCGTTGCCTCGATTCATTAGAAGCTTTTATCAAATCAGCAGAGGCTTCATCACGCGGGCGCAACAGGGTATTCAAAGTTTTCAAAACACCGCTAACTGTGCAGGAACAGCCCCCTCGTGTGCGTGAGTTGCTCGGTTATGAAATGTACCAGGTGGATGTTGAATCCGGGGAGATTAAGGAATATGCTGACTACTTCAGCACAGAAGCTGAACGTCAATACTGGATGAAAATGGTTGACCTTGCTTACGATATTTACGATACGTTAGCATTCTTAAAGGAAACAACCCGACAGGAGACAAAAAATACCTACAAGAGAAAAACTATCTATCTGGCAGAAACGGGGCACGACCTTTCTGTACAGCGAAACATTATTAAGCGCGAATTACAACGTCATGGATACATTGTATTGCCTAATCAAACATTGCCCGGAAGTGTCAATGACCTGGAACGTATGGTGAAACGTGATATCGGTGAAGCAAATTTATCCATTCACCTGATTGGCAGCGCCTATGGAGAAATACCGGAAGGCTCAGATCGCTCGGTGGTTGATATTCAAAATCGCATTGCTGCAGAGAAGAGTCACAGTGCCAAAAAAGAAGATTTCCTTCGCCTTATTTGGATATCATCATTGCTTGGCAATGCAAGCGAACGCCAGAAATCATTTATTGATACATTGAAACGTGACACGGAAGCGCAGGAAGGTGCCGAGATTCTTCAAACTTCTTTGGAAGATTTTAAAAACATCATGCGGGAAGAACTGCTGGAAGGCGGTGATCGCAGAATGGCCGATGATGGCATACCGTCTATTTACCTGCTCCATGATCGTATGGATGACAATGACGTAAAACCATTGATTGCTGAAATTGAAAGATCAGGCTACAAAGTTCTGACCCCTGCCTTTGAGGGAGAATTACTTGACATCCGCCAAAAGCACATCAACAACCTGAGAAGTTTTGATGCAGCTATCATTTATAAAGGAAAAGTAAACGATCAATGGGTGCGCATGAAAGTGCTCGACCTGCTGAAGGCTCCCGGCTTTGGTCGCGTAAAACCGATCAAAGGAAAAGCCGTGATGACACAATACGGATCTAAGCTTGACTTAGAGGCATTCAAAAACCAAAACCTGCGCGTAGTGGAAACCGATCCGGCACGCTCAGTGGATTCAATCAAATCTTTATTGCAGGAATTTAAAGCCTAACCCCTATGGCACAAATAGTAGACGAAAAGGTTTTAACCAGTAACCCATTCCCGGGGCTAAGACCTTTTAAAATTGAAGAGAGTCATTTGTTTTTTGGTCGTGAAGGCCAGAGTGACGAAGTGCTTCTCAAACTTTCAAAGAGCCGGTTTGTTTCCGTCATTGGTCCTTCCGGAAGTGGTAAATCATCCTTTATCTTTTGTGGTGTTCTACCGATTCTTTACGGAGGCTTTTTGACCGATGCCAGCCCCAATTGGGAGGTGGTTGTTACCCGTCCTGGTGCCGGCCCGATTGATAACATGGCAGAGTCCCTGCTAAAAAACAATCCGGAATATCAGGCCGCTGATGTAGAGGATAAAAAAATTAAGCGCACCATCTTCTCAACCTTGCTGCGCAGTAGCTCATTGGGGTTGGTTGAGGCCATAGAACAAACCCGCAAAAGAGCCGATGTAAACTACCTGGTGTTGGTTGACCAGTTTGAAGAATTGTTCCGCTTTAAAGACAGCACGGATCCTAATTCGGTAAACGAAACGTTAGAGTTTGTTAATCTTCTTATTGAAGCGATTAACTATCCGGATGCTCCGATTTATGTAGGAATCACGATGCGTTCTGATTTTATAGGTGATTGTGCCCAGTTCCCAGACCTGACCAGAAAAATTAACGATAGCCACTACCTCATTCCCCAGATGACGCGCGAACAAAAGCGCAGGGCTATTGAAGGGCCGGTGGCCGTAGGCGGTGCGAAGATAGCATCCCGTTTAGTACAGCAATTACTTAATGACTTAGGCGATAACCCCGATCAACTCCCGATCCTCCAGCATGCATTAATGAGAACATGGAGTTATTGGACACAATACCGCGACTACGATGATGAACCTGTTGACCTCAAACATTATGAGGCCATTGGTACCATGTCGGAGGCCCTGTCGCAACACGCGAATGAAGCCTACGATGAACTGAGTGAAGAACAGCAGCGCATTTGTGAAATCATGTTCAAAGCCATTACCGAAAAACGCGGTGAGAACTTTGGCATACGAAGACCCACACGATTAAATGAAATTGCTGCCATAGCAGATTGCACAGAAGAAGAAGTAGCCAGTGTGATTGAGAAATTCCGTGAGCCGGGAAGGTCATTATTGACACCTGGTTTTGGAACTCCGCTCAATGCCCGCTCCATGATCGATATCTCTCACGAAAGTCTGATGCGTATCTGGGTGCGGTTGAAAAACTGGGTGGACGATGAAGCGGAAGCCGTGCAGATGTACACCCGTTTGGCAGAAGCCGCTGCCATGTACCAGGTAGGTAAGGCAGGTTTGTGGAGACCACCGGATTTGCAATTGGCACTTAACTGGCAGGCTAAACACAAACCCACGTTGGTTTGGGGACAGCGCTATAATCCTGCTTTTGAAAGAACATTGGTGTTCCTCGAATACTCAAAGAAAGAGTGGGAAACCGAGCAGCGTATCAAGGAGCTAGAGCAGAAGCGCAAACTGAAGCGAGCAAGAGTATTGGCCCTTGTGATGGCCGGCTTTACCCTGATTGCGTTGGTGGCCCTGGTGTTTGCTTTTATTCAAAAGGTCGCAGCAGATAAAAATGCGGAAGAGGCGTTCCGCCAAAAAGGAATTGCTGACGCAAACTTCCAGCAAGCTGAAATAGCGCGTAAGGAGGCTGAAAACAGAAGGCTTGAGGCTGAAGCTGCGACAGAAGCTGCAAGAAGGGCCGAGGCGGTAGCGGTACAAGAAAAATTAAGGGCAGATGAGGCAAGGAAGCAAGCTGAGCAAAACCTTGAGCGAGCCGTAGTTGCCGAGAAACAAGCCAAAGCAAATGAAGCAAAGGCGATAGAAAAGGAAAGGGAGGCGATTAGGAATGCAGAACTTGCCCGAATAGCAGAAGCCGATGCCAAGAACAAACGCTATGTAGCTCAGTCTAAAGCCATGGCTTTGCAATCTCTTGCTCTGGCAAATGATTTAGACCTTGAAGGCTTGTTGGCGCAACAGGCGTACAGTTTTAACACGCTGCATGGAGGAGAGGAGTATGATAATGACATCTACAATGGATTATACTATGCACTTCGCAACAATGATCATCCCCTAACTCATAGTTTGCCGGAAGAAGGCTCCGGTGTTGCAGGCCACGAATACGGTGCCGCGCGGGCACTTGTTACCCACAAAGGGGATGAGGATATTTATTCAGGAGGTGCCGATGGTAAAATCATCCGATGGAACAGTACGGAAAAAGGATGGACCCCTGATGTGCTCGTTGGCAAACGGGAAGACTATCAGGTTTATTCCATGGACATTAATCCCGATGAATCGAAACTCGTGGCTGCCGGATTATTTACTATCAATGCAGAGAAAAATTACATTGAAGTGTATGACCTAAAGGATATGCAAAAAGCGCCCCAGAAAGTAATGGGCTTTGTCAATTCAATTGAAGATATTTTCTTCACGCCTGATGGCAAAGGTATTTATGCGCGCGACAATGGGGGTAGGAGTATAAAATACAGTGATTTCACTGACACCCGGCAGGTGATAACCCCGGCAGAAAAAATCAATGCCATTGATTTAAGCAGTGATGGGAAGAAACTGGCCGGTGTAGGAGATAATGGAACTCTTTATATATGGGATGTTGACAACAACTTCTCTGCCACCCAAATCAGTCTCGGTAAAGTTTCACTCACAGCTATCACCTGGCACCCAGTTGAAAGTACCCTGATCGTGGGTGACAACAATGGCTTGATTAGAATCATAAAGGGTGGAATTGTAATTCGAAATCTTCCTGGCCATAAAGGCCCGATCGAAGAAATAAAATACAATCACGCTACGAATTTCTTCGCCTCCGCCAGTAAAGATAGAACGGTGAGAATGTGGAACGTAAACAAACTGAAAATCCCTCCGATCGAACTTCGTGACCACCTTGACTGGGTATGGGCATTATCATTCTCACCCAATGACGAACAGATTATGGTCGGACTTCACAGTTCACAACAACAGATTCGTCAGGACGAGATTAAAACTGAGCAGAGCATTCATGCTTACCCGACCAAAATTCCAACCATGTCGAATATTTTGTGTTTGGAGTTTATTACGCGGAACATGAGTAAAGATGAATGGAATACCTATGCCGGTGATGACCTGGATTATGAATTAACGTGTAAGGGCTATCCAGCAAATGACAAATAGTGTCTATGAGAATTTTGTGCGTAGTTGTCTTGCTAATCTTAACCGGGCATCGTGCCTTCAGTCAGACTGGCGTTGACTGTGCACAAAAGTTACGCCTGGCGCGAGCCACCTACGAACAAGGCCGTCTTCATGAAATCGAGAGCCAGTTAAGACCCTGTCTGGAAACCGGTTTTACTAAAGACGAAAAACAACTCAAGGTTGAAGGCTACAAATTACTTTGCTTAAGCTATATCTACCTGGAGGAACCGGCTAAGGCAGACGAAGCCATGCTGAGCATTTTAAAGACTGATCCGGACTTTCAAATTAACCCGGCCGTTGATCCTGCAGAATTTGCAGGCTTGTACCGCACCTTCAGAAGCAAATCAATTTTTAGTGTCGGACTCATGGCGGGTCCCAACGTTACTTTTCCTTATGTATTAGAGAACTATGCAGTGGGTGGTCCGGCTTCCGGTCAGGGAAAATATACAGCAAAAGTAAGTTTTCAATTAGGCTTGGTCTTTGAAAAACATTTTAAAGGAAAATTTACGGCAGCACCCGAAATTTCTTTCAGCAACCGGGCCTT
>JAKEEN010000022.1 GCA_022616575.1 Flammeovirgaceae bacterium | reverse complement strand
TCGGAATATTGTAGCTGGTAGGCATTGGTATGCAGGCCAATTAAAAAACCATAACTGATTTTTCGTTCATCGTACCGTGGATTGTTAGGTCTCGCCCATTTATAATGCTGGGCTTGCGCTGAAAAAATGGCGGTGAGCAAGGCTGCAACCAGAACTATTTTTCGGCTGTGTAAATCGAGCTGATGCCAAAGGTTAATGGGCTGCAAGCTGCATTTTTGAAACCGGTCTTATTCAAAATATGGATGAATTTCTCACCATCCGGAAAAGCCTCCACCGACTCAGGTAAATAGGTGTAAGCGGCCTTATCCTTTGAAATAAACCGACCGATTTTAGGTAAAATGATATTAAAATAAAAATTAAACACTTGTTTGAACGGAAATCGCGCTGGTTTTGAAAACTCAAGTATCACTAATTGTCCGCCCGGCTTTAGAACACGTAAAATGTCTGTCAATCCGGCTTCTAAATTTTCAAAGTTTCTCACACCAAAACCAACGGTAACGGCATCGAATTTATTTTCACCAAACGGAATTTTTTCAGAATCTCCCGATATGAGCTCTATTTTGTCTGTCAATGAACGTGCGGCAATTTTTTTACGTCCGATCTCCAGCATTCCTTCAGAAATATCAACCCCGATAATTTTATCCGGGTTGATCCTGTTTAAAGCCAGTGCAAAGTCACCGGTTCCGGTGGCCACATCGAGAATAAGTTTAGGGCGATATTCACGCAACAATTGAACAGCTTTCCATCGCCAAATATTGTCGACACCAAGGCTTAAAAAGTGATTGAGAAAATCATAACGATGGCTGATGCTGTCAAACATCTTAGCCACCTGTTGTTTTTTAGTTGAGGTATCTTCTTTATAGGGAACTACTTCCATGCCGCAAATCTTGTACGCAAAACGGCAATATCCTAACTTTTTATAGTCATTAGTCACTAGTCATTAGAAAAGGAATTGTATTGCCATTGACTAATGACCGGTGACTAATGACTATTTATTTCTGAATTACCTTAACTTCAACGCGCCTGTTGATTTCGCGACCGTCATCATTATCGTCATTACTGGCCAATGGCTTCATCTCACCATAGCCAACCGCTTTCACTCTGCGCGGATCAATTCCTTTCTTGACAAGGAAATCTTTCACTGCTTCTGCTCGTCTTTGCGACAGTTGTTTGTTGTAAACCCAGGTGCCTACATTATCGGTATGTCCGCCTATCTCGACCTTCATGCCGGGGTTGGTGGCCAACATGTTCTCCAATTTGTTAAGTTCAGTATACGACTCGGTCTTGAATGTAGCCTTGTCAAAATCAAAGTAGAGGTTTCGTAAGATGGATGTAACACCCACGGCCAGTTTGCGCATTTCCACTGTACGCGTTATGGATTTGTCCTCAGTCGTAGCTCCGGGTATGCGTACGGTCAAATTCTGAAATACATATCCGTTTACTTCAACGGAAAGTCGATATTCTTTAGCGCTTTCACTGGTTACCGAAAAGTCAAATACACCCGTTCCACTTTGGGATGATCCCACTACGCGGTTGTCGCGCAGGCCTTGCAGTTTGACGCGTGCATCTAAGGGCGCTTTTCCTTCGGCATCCACCACATTCACCATGAAATGCAAGGGCTTGATTACCGGTTTAACAGGATCTGGCTTCTTTTCTTCCACCGGAGTTTTCACAACAGGTGTTGTGGTTGTGTCTTTAGGTGGATCGGGTTCTTTAATGGGTTCAGGCTGTTTCGTAGTTACTACAGGTTCGTCCGGAATTGTGATCATATAAATATCTGTATACCCTAACCCGTCTTCACGCACAGATGAATAGTACCCACGCTGACCATCCTTTGAGAAAACAATATAAATATCATCATCAGGTGTATTGATCGGGTAGCCTACATTCTCCGGTTCCGTCCAATCATTAGCGCCTTTGTCGAAATTGGACTTGAAAATATCAAACCCGCCCATGGTGTTACGTCCGTTGCAACTAAAATAGAGTGTACTTCCATCATAGCTGATGAACGGGCCATCTTCCTGGTCATCAGAATTAATCTTAGGGCCAAGATTTTTTACGTACGTCCACTCGCCATTATCATTCTTGGTTGCCACATAAATATCATAGCCACCAAAACCTCCCGGCCTGTTGCTTGAAAAATATAAAGCGTTCTCATCGGTACTGATGGAAACCGATTTCTCATTGTAACTGGAGTTGATAATACCTGGCAGGGGCTGAGGTTCTGACCAATCGTTGCCCTGTCTTTCTGAATAGTAAATATCTCCGCCCCCGTCATCTTTATACATAAAAAGCGTGCTTCCATCTGCTGACAGCGCCAGGTTGGAGTCGTGGTAAGGAGTATTTACGCTACTCCCGATATTTTTTGCATACGACCAATTGCCGCCTTCTTTTCTTGCTGTAAAAATATCTTCCCACGGTTCGTTATCATCAGCCACATTTTCGTTCATGTTTCCATCACGTCTTCGTGATGTAAAAATGATTTCATTCTCGCTGCCATTTAAAATGGGCGCATAGTCAGGGTATTCCGAGTTCACCTCACGCCCAATATTTACAATTGCATACTGTTGCGGATGGCTTACAAATGCCTTTCCATTTTCACATTCATACAGCGATTTATCAACGCTGGCAAGAGGTGTTTTGTCCCTGCCCTGGTAATTAGGTTTGCTGGCAAGCTTTTCTTTGTAAAGCGTATAATATTCAATGGCCTTATCCCACTGGAGTCCGTACTGATAGCTCTTGGCAATCCAGAAATCGAGATCGAAACGATAATTAGCGTCTAGTTCGCGTACTTTCAAAAAGTAATCAACAGCCCTTTCTTTATTGATGGTCTTGAGGTATAAGTGCCCGGCTTCAAAATTGGCAATAATGTTTTCCGGATCGGATGTAGCTGCCAGCACATAAATTTCCCTGATATCATTCAGGGCTTGAGAGGCTTCCTGCATGAGTTTGGCTTGTTCCAAATAATTAAGCGCATCTTGCTTTCCATCTTGCGCCAAAGCTTGAAGTGAAAGAAGGCAGACAGTTAAAAAAATCAGTACACAACGGATACTGTACATGGCTAAAAAATGATTATTCTATTAAAATTAAAACAAACGCCATAAGTCTAAGAGTGCCAAGTTAGCAAAATCTCTCAATTTTTAAAGCATTACTTTAAGTGGGGCGGTGAAAAACCACATTATTAATACCTTAGCTATTCAAATGAATATTCAGCAAGCCACTTTTATATCGAGTTACACACAATTGAATAAGCTTCCGGCTGACCAAAAGCCCGAATTTGCCTTTATAGGCCGATCTAACGTGGGTAAATCTTCACTTATTAATATGCTAACCGCACGGAAAGGACTTGCTAAGATCTCTTCTACCCCTGGCAAGACCCAGACTATTAATCACTTTCTTATCAATAATGAATGGTACCTGGTCGACCTGCCCGGCTATGGGTTCGCCAAAGTTGGTCGTGATACAAGGGCCGGTTTTGGTGCTATTATCGAGAAGTATGTGAAGGATCGTAAAGAACTTACCTGCCTCTTTATTCTTGTTGATTCAAGACTGGAGCCTCAGAAAAATGATATCAACTTTATTAGTTGGGTTGGAAATCAAGGGATTCCTCTGGCGATAGTCTTTACCAAAACTGATAAACTCTCTAATAATGCCCGCATTCAGAACATCAGGAAGTTTGAGAATTTTCTCTTAAAAAGTTGGGAAGATCTTCCTCCGTTCTTCATTACCTCTGCCACTGAAAGAACAGGGAGGGAAGAATTGCTCGACTTTATCGAAGACGCCTTGCAGGCCACAAAGAAAAATAATTAGTTTTGCCGCTCACAACCCAAGGCGTCACTATGCAACTTTCAGACATCGCAACAGTTTCTGGTAAAGGAAGTCTTTTCAAAGTACTGAAACCCGCTAAGTCGGGTATGATCCTTGAATCATTGGATGAAGCCAAAACCAAACTGGTGGCAACGCCTAATCACCGGCTTTCCTTATTGAATGAAATTTCAATTTACACCACTACCAAAGAGGGTTCTGTTCCGCTGGAAGAAGTTTTAAAAAAAATCAACAAAGAGTTTGGCAATGATCTGGGCGTAGATGGCAACTCGGATAGCAGCGAATTAAAAGCATTTTTAAAATCCGTGCTCCCTGATTTTGACGACCAACGCGTATATGTTTCTGATATGAAGAAGTTGGTGAAGTGGTATGGGGTTATTAAGCAGTATGCCCCGGAGATTCTTGAGATGAAATAAATTTCAAATTTCATGTTTCAAATTTCAAAGTTGCATCTAACCTGAAATTTGAAATCTGAAATTATAAACTTTCCGCTTTCTCCACCATTTTCCTTGACCCTACAAAGAAAGGCACGCGCTGGTGCAGTGTTGTTGGCTTAATGTCAAGAATTCGTTGCTTACCATCTGATGCTTTTCCACCTGCCTGCTCAGCAATAAACGCCAACGCATTGCACTCATACATCAGGCGAAGTTTTCCGTTCGGATCTTTGGCTGTTGGCGGATAGATGTAAATCCCGCCTTTCAACAAGTTGCGATGAAAATCGGCCACCAGTGAACCGATGTACCGCCCGGTATAATTCTTCTCTTTGCAATATTCAATGTAACCCTTTACCGGGGCAGGAAATGAATGGTAAGAACCTTCATTAATGGAGTAAATCTTTCCCTCTTCAGGCATTTGCATATTGGGATGAGAAAGAAAATATTCGCCTAAACTGGGTTCGTATGTGAAGCCCTGCACACCATGGCCCGTTGTGAATACCATCATGGTGGATGAGCCATACAATACATACCCTGCCACGATCTGTTCGCTTCCTCTCTGTAAAATATCATTTTCCTGAATCGGTGTACCGATTTCACTCTTCCTCCTGTAGATGGAAAATATTGTTCCAATGGAGACGTTCACATCAATATTGGATGAACCATCCAGTGGATCTATAGCGATGACATACTTGCCATCGTTGTTCAAATCAGCAAACGATTCACTCTCCTCAGAAATCAATGCGCAAGCCTCCCCTCCTTTTGTTAAAGCGCGTGTAAATCGAATGTTAGCCAACACATCCAATTTTTGTTGTTCATCCCCGGCTGTATTTTGTGAACCCATAGGACCCATAATATCAATAAGTCCTGCTTTGTTTACTTCACGGTTTACCACTTTAGAAGCCAGGGCAATGTCTCGCAACAATTGTGAAAGTTCACCACTCGCGTACGCAAACTGGTCCTGGTTGTTTTTAATAAAGCGGTCGAGGGCGGTTCCGATGGGCAGTGCAATGCGCGAGGCTTCCATGCTTGGTGAGTTAATTTTTTAGGGCAATCTTTACGGGCGCAAATTAATTCGCAATCGTTTTAGAACAATAGAAATGAAGGTTTTTAAATTCGGTGGAGCCTCCCTCAAAAGTGCATCGGCCATTCAAAACGCGGTTCGCATCATAAAATCACACGCAGGAGAAAAGCTGCTTGTGGTGGTTTCAGCCATCGGTAAAACCACCAATGCTTTAGAGGAAATTTTAACCCTATATAGGGAGAATGGCCCTTGGCCAGCAGCCTTTAATCAATTAAAAAAATATCATCTCGATATTGCGGTTGAGTTATTTGCTCAGTCAAATCACCTTCAACAAAAACTCGATCAGGTCTTCCAATCCATCGAAACTGAGATAGAACGATTGGATGAATATGATTTAGTTTACGATCAGGTTATTTCACAAGGCGAAATCATCTCCTCCCTGATTGTAGCTGAAGCCCTCAACCAATCGCAGGTATTTTGCCAGTGGATTGATGCCCGTGAATATATCTTAACAGATAACACGCACCGGGAAGGAAAAGTAGACTGGATGGCTACAGAAGAAAAGATTAAAAACCTCCATCTTATACTTGAAAAAAATGTAATCCTGACACAAGGATTTATCGGACGCAGTAATAATGGGCTCACCACTACATTAGGTCGTGAAGGTTCTGATTTTTCTGCCGCGATTTTTGGTACCTGTCTAGATGCTGAATCTGTAACGATCTGGAAAGATGTGCCTGGTGTGATGAATGCAGATCCCAAACGATTGCCGGCTGCTGTGGTGTTTTCAGAACTTCCCTTTCGTGAAGCTGCCGAGATGACCTATTATGGCGCTTCGGTAATTCACCCCAAAACAATCAAGCCACTGGCGAACCGGGATATTCCATTGTTGGTTAAAAATTTTGACGATCCATCGTTACCGGGTACACGAATTCACGAATGCAAAGTGGATGCTATACCTCCGCTTATCGTTTTCAAAGACAATCAATGCCTGGTCTCGTGCCATGTAACCGACTACACGTTTATTAATGAAGAACATTTACGGATTATTTTTCATGCCTTATCCGAACTCGATATCAAAATCAATATGATGCAGAATTCAGCTGTATCATTTTCATTTTGCATTGATTTCCGCGAAAGCAAAATAAGTAAATTGATCGGCCAACTTCAGCATCACTTTGAAGTGTATTATAACACAGGGCTCACGCTTATCACAGTAAAAAACTACGATGAGGCTGCCTTTGAAACCTATCGAAAAAAGAAAGGTGTACTATTGGAGCAATCGTCACGCTCTACGCTTCAGGTTTTAATAAAACCTGATCGAGCTGGGTAATAAAGTTCTCGATCGTTCGGTCCAGGATATCGAACACCTGCTGAAAATCTTTTTCACTTCCATAATATGGATCGGGAACATTTTCCCCTTTGGCTAATGGATCAAATTCGCGTATGAGTTTAATCTTCGCTTTTACACTCCGGGCATTGGGTAACCGAAAAATACTATGGTAATTGTTTTCATCCATAGCCAGAATGAGGTCAAATGCGTCAAGATCATCCTCTTGTAACTGTCGGCCGGTATGCCTTACCGATACACCATTTTTGCTTGCATTCCTGATGGTTCTAGGATCAGGTTCATCCCCAACGTGGTAGTTGGACGTACCACAGGAATCGGCAAGATACCAATCCGCCAAACCCAGTTCATTTATTTTGTGCTTAAAGATTGCTTCCGCAAGCGGTGATCGGCAAATATTGCCGAGACAGACAAACAAGATTTTCTTTTGACTCATACAATTCACAAAAGTAAGGGTTAATGTCCACAGCCCACAGACAACAAGTGGACCAAGGGTTACTTATTTCTTTGACAAGTTATAAACGATGGCATAGCACATTAATGCCTTTTGGTTAGAGAAGCCCGTCCCATCCCGATAGCTATCGGGAGAGGGAGGGCTTTTCTTTTTTCTTTTAGCTTTGTCAAAAAATTGCACCATGGAACTTATTAAAGTCAACGAGCAATACGCTCCTTTTATAGCCCTGATTGAATTAAACCGACCGAAAGAACTAAATGCGCTAAATCCGCAACTCATGGCTGAAGTGCGTGATGCTCTCTATGCACTAGATAAAAATGATCGGGTTCGGGTGATCATCATTACAGGAAATGAGCGGGCCTTCGCTGCTGGCGCTGACATTAAACAAATGGCAGATAAATCAGCCATTGACATGTTGTTGCTGGATCAGTTCAGCACATGGGATCAAATAAGAAAAACCAAAAAACCAATCATTGCCGCTGTCTCAGGATTTGCATTAGGCGGAGGCTGTGAATTTGTAATGACCTGCGACATGGTAATTGCATCAGAGACCGCCCAGTTTGGTCAGCCCGAAATTAAAATCGGAACAATGCCGGGAGCCGGAGGAACTCAACGACTCACGAAGGCCGTTGGCAAAGCGAAGGCGATGGAGTTAATTTTAACGGGAAGATTCATGTCTGCACAAGAGGCACATTTTTACGGCCTGGTAAATAAAGTAGTACCTGTTGAAATGTACTTGCAAGAGGCCGTGAAACTGGCAAGTGAAATTGCCCAGATGTCACCGGTGGCGGTGCAATTGGCGAAGGATGCCATTAACCGATCATTTGAAACACAATTGGATGAAGGCTTGCTTCACGAGCGTAAAAACTTTTAC